>CAZTMF010000568.1:0-2458 GCA_964614675.1 uncultured Caulobacteraceae bacterium
GGGATCGCCTTGCGGGCCAGCCAGATCAGCGGGATCAGCAGCAGCATGATCCAACCGGAGAGCAGGAAGACATCGAGGGCGGCGCTGGCGTAGGCTTGGCCGACCGCCGTCTTGCCGATCGCGGCGGCGGCCGGCGCTCGGTCGATCCCCAGCCGGTGCAGGGAGTCCATCGCGGCATGGGCCGCGTTCGGACTGGTCCCGAGGTTTTCGGCGAGGCGGGTCTGGTGCGTGGCCTCGCGCCGGTCCAGAGGGTCGTCGCCAGTGAGGCGGCGAAGCCCCCGGCGGTGATCCGCGGTCAGTTCTATTTCGAGCGGTTGCTGAACCTGAGCAGCACCGCCGACACGGCCGCCGTCCGGGCCGAGATCGCCGCGTCCGTGGATTTGTTCCTGAAGGCCTATCCGACCATGTCCGTCGCCAGGGGCTGACGGTCAGGCGTCCAGGTCCGCCAGGGCGTTTGCGACCAGGCTTTCGACGTCGCCGTCGTGGCGGAGGCCTCGGGCGTCGGCGGCGGGAGTCGAGAGCGGAGGATAGGATCCGAAGTTGCGCATGATCATCGGGTCGGGCGCGTAGCGCACCGATGCAACCGAGCCTCCGGTCCGCCGGGCTATGCCCTCGACGAGGTCGCCCAGACGGATACTGAGCGCGGAGAGCGTGAGCGCGCCCTGCATCTCCTCCTCGGGGAGGCCGGCGGCGTGGACCAGGTTGTCGACGCAGCGGCGCACCGACATCAGCCAGCCCACCGCGTCCGGCCCCGCCGGGCAGAGGTAGTCCTCGCCCCTCGTCACCGCATGGAACACATCGCTCCAGAAAGCCGAGCCGAAGCCGGCGGCGCTGGGCGGTCGCGCCACGATGCCGGGCAGGCGCAGGGCGACGCCATACAGCCGCCCCCTGCGGGTCCAGTCGGCGATCTGGGTCTCCACCATCAGCTTGTGCGCGCCATAGGTGAGGGCGGGGCGTGGCAGGAGGTTGTCGTCGACCGGGCCTTCGAACCGTGAGCCGAGAACCGCGATGGTGCTGGCATAGACCATCCGCGCCGGGCGGTCCTGGCTCGCCAGCCCTTCCAGCAGGGTTAGCGACGCCTCCAGGTTGACCGCCCTCGAGACGGATGGCTCGGCCTCCGAGAGAGCGCTGGGAACCGACGCCAAGTGGAACACCACATCCGGTCTCAGGGCGAGCAGCCGCTCCAGGACCTCCGGTCGGGAAAGGTCCGCCTCTATGGCCTCCGCGCTCGGCGGCGGAGTCGGCAGGGTGCGGTCGCAGAGCACGAGCCGGGCCATCGGCTGGTCAGCCAGCCGCCTGGCGAGCGCGCGGCCGATGAAACCGCCGGCGCCGGTGACGAGGACGGTGCCTTGGATCATGGTCAGCTTGTCTTTCGGGGTCTTGCGGTGGGCGGCGCCATGAAGGCGGCCTCGGCGTAGGCGATGGCGCGCTCGATGGATTCCTCGACAGACGAACCGTCGCAGGTCCCGCCGGACATGAGCGCCAAGCGCTCGTCGTCCCAATGGGTCATGTGCTCGATGCCGAAGGTGAAGTGCAGCCGCCAGCAAATATCGTCGTGGCCAAGGTGGGGCAGGGCGCGCTCGAGCAGACGGACGACGCGCTGAAGCTGGAGCACGGCTGCGTCGCTCTCGGCCGTCACCTCCGGCAGGGTGCTGACAAGGGCCCGGGCCAGGAACTGCATGGTGGCGATGCGGCCCGCGTCCGGCGCGCGCAGCCGGGCGACCGGCGCGATGATGGCGTAGAGGATCCGCCCGAGGTCCGGTTGGGCCAGGGCTTCCTGCTCGGCGAAGATCGCGTCCCGTGTCCGCCCGAGCTCGGCGAGGCGTACTCGCAGCAGGGTGCGTAGCAGCTCCGCCTTGGAACCGAAGTGGTGGTAGATCACCGAGATGCTGGCGTCGGCCGCCCGCGCGATGTCGCGGATCGACACCGACTCCAGGCCGCGTTCGCCGAACAGCCGCTCGGCGGCGTCCAGGATCTCCACTGCGGAGGCTCCGACCGCGCGGGTTTCGGCTGATGACATCGACCGCATCCGATCCTCTCGGCCCGATGCCTCCGCGTGCCGTTCCGAGGACGCCAGTGTCAAGCTGGCCTTGCGTTGGAACGATCGTTCCAGTTAGGTCTGCCGGGATCGATAGGGGAAGCGTCATGACATCGAAGTCCGTCATCGCGGTCGGGGTTCTGGCGGCCGCGGTGACCGCCGTCGCCGGTTCCGCAGCCGCCCAGCCGCCGCCGTCCGCGCCCAGGCCGGCGATCACCTGCGAACAGCTGGCCCAGCGTGGCTTTCCCGACGCCAAGGTGACCCTGGCCGAGGCGCGGCCGGCGGGCGCCTTCGCGATCCCGGGAGGCGGAGGCTTCGGTCCGCCCAGCATGGACCTGCCGGCGTTCTGCCGCGTGGCGGTCACTCTGACGCCCACCGCCGACTCCGACATCAAGATGGAGCTGTGGCTGCCGGCCAACT
>CAZTMF010000569.1:0-2454 GCA_964614675.1 uncultured Caulobacteraceae bacterium
GTCTTGCCGAAGTCGGCCTTCGGGTGGTCGTAGGCCATCAGGGTGTTGAACGAATAGCGGTAGTGCGGTCCGTACTCCTCGACGGCCTGGGCCTTGGAGTCGCCGACGTAGCAGTCGACCATGATGTTGAAGTGATCGGGCGAGGCCTTGCGGCCGTGCTCGGCCATGAGCCGGCTGTAGAGCCGGATGGTGTCCTCCCGGGCCGTACTTCGGAACACGCCGGGCGTGATGGGGATATCGTTGGCGGCCGCCCACTCGATGGATTCCTTGGAGCCCGTCACCGGGACCCACACCGGCGGATGCGGCTGCTGTACCGGCCGCGGCCAGATCGAGACGTCATCGTAGCTGTGGAACTGGCCCTGGAAGGAGAAGACGTCCTCGGTCCAGGCCCGGCGGATGATCTCGTAGGCCTCCTCGAAACGGGCGCGGGATTCGCTCATCGGGATGTTGTGCGAGCGGTACTCCCGTGGAGCGCCGCGGGCGACGCCGGCGATCAGGCGGCCGGCCGAGAGGCAGTCCAGCATGGCCAGCTCCTCGGCCAGTCTCAACGGCTCGTGCAGCGGCAGGAGGTTGCCGTAGATCAGCAGCTTCATGCGCTTCGTGCGCTGGGCCGCGGAAGCGACCAGCAGGTTCGGCGAGTTCATCAGGCCATAGGGGGTGGCGTGGTGTTCGTTCACGCCGACGCCGTCGAAGCCCAGCCGCTCCATCTCGGCCCAGGCGTCCAGGTGCTCGGCATAGGTCTCGACCGCCGCCTGGGGGTCGAAGTGATGGCGCACCAGCTTGCGCGGCAACCGCCCGTCCTCGCGGAACCGGTCGATGTCGGCCTTGTAGTGCATCAGGTCGAAGATGAAGACCTTCATGGACGCTCCCGAGTTGCGGCGCTCTAGCTTGCCGCATTTGCTGCTTTCCCCTAACCCTCCCGGCCGGATTCGTCAGGACAGGTCGTAAGACATGAGCCTCGCCTTCACCTTCCCTGGCCAGGGCAGCCAGGCGGTCGGCATGGGCGCCGAGCTCGCGGAAGCCTTCGCCGCCGCGCGCGAAGTGTTCCAGGAGGTCGACGACGCCCTCGGCCAGAAGCTCGCCAAACTGATGCGCGAAGGTCCGATCGAGGACCTGACCCTCACCGAGAACGCCCAGCCCGCCCTGATGGCGGTGAGCCTGGCGGTCGTACGCGTCCTGAAGTCCGAATACGACGTCGACATCACCCGCGCCGCCTTCGTGGCCGGTCACAGCCTGGGGGAATACTCCGCCCTGGCGGCGGCCGAGGCCGTCGGCCTGGCCGACACCGCCCGGTTGCTGAAGCTGCGCGGCCAGGCCATGCAGCGCGCCGTGCCGGTGGGGCAGGGGGCCATGGCTTCGCTGATCGGACCCAAGGCGGACGTCGCCCTGGCCGAGGAAGCCGCCAAGGCCGGCTCGGCCGTCGGCGTCTGCGTGGTCGCCAACGACAACAACGCCGGCAATGTGGTGATCTCCGGCGACAAGGCCGCCGTGGACCTCGCCATCGAGAAGGCCAAGGAGCTCGGCGCCCGGGCCATCCCGCTGAACGTGTCCGCGCCGTTCCATTGTCCCCTGATGCAGCCGGCCGCCGACGAGATGGCCGAGGCCCTGGCGAGGGCCGGGATCGTCGCGCCCAAGGCGCCGGTGGTGGCCAATGTCACCGCCCGCCCGGTGCTGGAGCCCGAAACCATTCGCCGGCTGCTGGTCGAACAGGTGACCGGCCGCGTCCGCTGGCGCGAGAGCGTCGAGTGGATGGCGGGCGAAGGCGGCGTCGCCCGCTTCGTCGAGTTGGGATCCGGCAAGGTGCTGACCGGGATCGTCAAGCGCATCAATCCCGACGTCGAGGCGTTGGCGCTGAACGGCCCGTCCGACCTCGAAGCCTTCGCCAAGTCGCTCTGAGCTGGGAGAGCCAAGCATGTTCGATCTGTCGGGCAAGACGGCCCTCGTCACCGGCGCCTCGGGGGGGCTCGGCGGCGCCATCGCCAAGGCCCTGCACGCTCAGGGCGCGTCCGTGGTGCTGTCCGGCACTCGGGCGGAGGCGCTGGAAGGCGTGAAGGCCGAGCTTGGCGACCGCGCTTTCGTCCTGCCGTGCAACCTCTCGGACGCCGCTGGCGTCGACGCCCTGTTCGGCCAGGCGGAAGCCCTGGCGGGCGAGGTGCACATCGTGGTCTCCAACGCCGGCGTCACCCGCGACCAGTTGCTCCTCAGGATGAAGGACGACGACTGGGACATGGTGCTGAAGGTGAACCTCGAGGCCTATTTCCGCCTCTCCCGTGCGGCGCTGAAGGGATTGATGCGCCGGCGCTGGGGGCGAATCATCGGCATCACCTCGGTGGTGGGGGTCACGGGTAACCCGGGCCAGACCAACTACGCCGCGTCCAAGGCCGGCATGATCGGTTTCTCCAAGGCCCTGGCCCAGGAGGTCGCCACCCGCAACGTGACGGTCAACTGCGTCGC
>CAZTMF010000570.1:0-2442 GCA_964614675.1 uncultured Caulobacteraceae bacterium
AGCTCATCGCCGCGACGCTGCAGGCGCGGCCCGAGCGGCGGACCGTCCTGACGGTGGAGGGCGATTTCCCGACCGATCTCTATGTCGCCGAGGGCGCCGCCGGGCTGCTCGAAGGCCGCCGCGCCCGGCGGGTCCCTGCCGACCGGCTGGACGCCTCATTGAACGGCGACGTGGCGCTCCTCGTCCTGACCCACGCCCATTTCCGCACGGCCGAAGTGCACGACATGGCCCGGATCAACGCCGCCGCCCGCGCCGTGGGGGCCTGGACGCTATGGGACCTCAGCCACTCGACCGGCGTCGTCGAGGTCGACCTGAACGGCGCCGGCGCCGATCTTGCGGTGGGCTGCGGCTACAAATACCTGAACGGCGGGCCGGGGGCGCCGGCCTATCTCTTCGTCGCCGAACGGCTTCAATCGTTGCTGGGCAATCCGGTGGCCGGCTGGATGGGGCATGCCGCGCCCTTCGACTTCGCCGGCGCCTGGCGCCCGGCCGACGGGATCCGCCGCTTCCTGGCCGGCACCCCGCCGATCCTCAGCCTCGCCCCGCTGGAGGCGGCCATCGACCTGATGCTCCAGGCCGATCCGGCCGAGATGGCCGCCAAGTCGCGGCGTCTCGGCGATGTGTTCCTGGAGCTGATGGCCGAGCACTGTCCGGAGCTGGAGCCGGCGTGCCCGGGCCCGGGCCGGTTCCGTAGCGGCCACGTGGCGTTCCGCCATGCTCGAGCCGCCGCCCTCAACGACGCCCTGACCGCGGCCGGCCTGATCGGCGACGTCCGGCCGCCGGACCTGCTCCGCTTCGGCCTCTCGCCGCTGTACGTCGGATTCCAGGATGTCGGCCGGGCCGTGGCCCTGATCCGCCGGGCGCTTGGCGCCTGAGGATTCGCCCAATCCGTCAAGTGAAGGTTGCTCTTCTCCCGCGCCCGTTGAAAGAATGGAGCCGCAGAGAACGTCCGTCCGGCTAGTGGCGGTCAGTGATCGCCTTCGCCCGCCGGCAGAGGAGGATCGCTTATGGCCAACGCTCCAGGAGGATTTGCGCGCACCATCGCGCTGGTGGGACCCAACGGCTCGGGCAAGACGAGCCTGATGGAGGCCCTGCTGTTCACCGCCGGCGCCATCGACCGGCAGGGCTCGGTTGAGCAGGGCTCGACGGTCGGCGACACCACCCCCGAGGCCCGCGGCCGCCACCAGTCGGTGGAGCTGAACGTCGCGACCTTCGACTACATGGGCGAGCGCTTCGCCCTGCTCGACTGCCCGGGCTCGGTGGAGTTCCAGGCGGAGTCCGACTTCGCGATGGGCGTCGCCGACATGGCGGTGGTGGTCACCGATCCGGACCCCAACAAGGCCCTGCTGCTCCGGCCCCTGCTGGCCGAGCTCGACCGGCTGGGCGTGCCCCGCGCGATCTTCGTCAACAAGATCGACCTTGCCCACGGCAACGTCGGCGAATTGCTGGACGCCCTGCAGCCCGCCTCGGACCTGCCGTTGGTGGCCAGGCAGCTGCCCATCCTGCAGGACGACAAGGTGACCGGTTTCATCGACCTGGCGCTCGAACGCGCCTTCGTCTACCGGGCCGGCCAGCAGTTTGAACAGATCGAGATCCCGGCCGATCTCGCCCAGGCCGAGGCGGACGCCCGCTTCCACATGCTGGAGCAGCTCTCCAGCTACGACGACGCCCTGCTCGAGCAGCTGCTCAGCGACGTCAATCCCGAGCCCGAGACGGTGTTCGGCGACCTGGTGAAGGAGATGCGCGAATGCCTGATCGCGCCGGTCTTCTTCGGCTCGGCGCTGCATGATTCCGGCATGGGCCGGCTCCTGAAGGCCTTCCGCCACGAAGCGCCGGGGCCCGAGGCGGCGGCCGCGCGGCTCGGGGCCGACGGGTCCAGCGCCTACGTCTTCCGCACCGCCCACGCTGGCCAGGCCGGCCGGCTGGCCCTGGCGCGGGTGCTCTCGGGCCGCATCGCCGATGGCGCCGAGCTGGTGCGGCCGGACGGCGAGAAGAGCCGCGCCTCGGGCCTGTTCCACATGGTCGGGGCGACCACGCGCAAGATCGCCGCCGCGGAGACCGGCGAGGTGGTGGCCATCGGCAAGGTGGAGACCGCCCACCAGGGCGACCTGCTCTCGGCGGACGGCAAGGCCAGGACCGCCAAGGTCCATCCCGATCGCCGCACGCCAGTCTATTCCCTGGCCATCCAGCCCAAGGACCGCAAGGACGACGTCCGGCTGACCTCCTCGCTCGCCAAGCTGGCCGAGGAGGACCATGCCCTGGAGATCCGGCATGACGAGGAGACCCACGAGCTCCTGCTGTCGGGCCAGGGCGAGGGGCACCTGAAGACCGCGCTGGACCGGCTGAAGCGCCGGTTCGGGGTCGAGGTCGTCACCTCCAAGCCCAAGACGCCCTACAAGGAAAGCATCAAGAAGAGCGTCACCCAGCACGGCCGCCACAAGA
>CAZTMF010000571.1:0-2436 GCA_964614675.1 uncultured Caulobacteraceae bacterium
ACCTCGGTGGTGCCGCCGCCGATGTCGACCACCATCGAGCCGGTCGGCTCGTGGATCGGCAGGCCGGCGCCGATCGCGGCGGCCATGGGTTCGTCGATCAAGCCCACCCGGCGCGCCGAGGCGTTCAGGCAGGAATCGTTGATGGCGCGGCGCTCCACGGCGGTGGCGCCGGAGGGCACGCAGACGATCACCTTGGGGTTCACGAAGCCCTTGCGGTTGTGAACCTTGCGGATGAAGTACTTGATCATCTCCTCGGCCACTTCGAAGTCGGCGATGACCCCGTCGCGCATGGGGCGGATCGCTTCCATGTGGCCAGGCGTGCGGCCAAGCATCTGCTTGGCTTCGATGCCCACGGCGTGCACGACCTTTCGGCCGCCGGCGTTGCGCAGCGCGACCACCGAGGGCTCGTTGAGCACAATGCCTTTGCCCTTCATGTAGATGAGGGTGTTGGCGGTGCCGAGGTCGATGGCGATATCGTTGGAGATAACGCCGAAGAGCGATGAAAACATGGGTGTCTTGGACCGGCCCGTAGTGAAAGTGTCAAGCGCCGCCAGCAAAGCCGGCCCGGCCCGGCGGCGCCCCTCACATCGCGCCTGAGTCGGTCCTGTTTTCGACGACTGCGGCAGGCTGTGACCCGAGTACCCGTGGATTGCAAGGGGATTGGCGCGCCTGCGGCGTCGAGGCCATGTCCCGACAAATGATCAGCTCCGCTCGAACCATCTGCGGCTCTCCGAGTTCACGAAACCGAGAGGTGGTCCAAGCTCATGCCAAACATAACAATTCCTCCGTCCGTCATGCAGGCCGTCAGCCCCCTGATGACCCGGCGAGTCGCCTATGGTGCGGCGATTTCCCTCGCCGTCGGAATCGGTCTGGGCGCCTGGCTCCAGCCTCCGGCGTTCCACTACGGCGCGGTCGGGTCGACCATCGTGACGCCGCCCGAACAGTCCGAACTCTGGAGTCATGACGACGGCAGCGCCTCCGCCCTGCCCTACAGCCAGCCCGAGTCGAGCCCCGGCGCATTCCAGACCGCCTCGGTCAGCCCGCCGTCCGGCGACGCGCCGATGGCGCAGCCGGCCGTCCAGACCTCGGCCGTCGCTTCCGCCCAGGAGGACGCCGACCCGGCCCCGGTCCGCGTCGCCTACAACAGTCGCCCCCAGGCCGCGCCCGCAGTGGGCCGCGACTGGGCCGATCAGGCCGGTCCCGACCGCGCCGACAACGACTCCCAGGACGCCCCGCCGCCGCCGCGCTGGGAGCGCCCCCTCGAACCGCGCTGGTCGCCTCCGCCTGAGGGACGGCCATCGATGCAGGACCGCCGCTGGGATTTCCGGCCGGATGGGTCGGCGGTTCCAGTGGATGACGGCGGCGGGTGAGAGCGGCCGTCAGTTGATCGCCGTCATCACCACGCCCACCGCCGTGAAGGCCGCCGCGATCCACTGACCCAGACTCAGCTTCTCCTTGAACATCCGCCGGCCCGCCGCGACCGCGATGGGGGTCTCGATCACCGCCACGGCGCGCACCGAGGCGGCCGGAGCCAGGGCCAGGGCCATCAGCCAGAGGGCCGAGGCCGCTGCACCGCAGAAGCCGGCGCCCAGGGACTTGCGCCAGCCGGCTGCGACCGCCCGGAGCGCCCATGGGTGGCGCCAGGCGAGATAGGCCACCAGCGCTGTCGACTGCGCCGTCTGGGTTAGGGTCACCGTCGCCACGGCCGAGAACAGCGGATGGTGGGGCTCGAGCAGACGGGCCGCGTGGCGATAGGCGTTCAGCGAAAATCCGAAGCACAGGCCAGACACGAGGCCGAAGGCGGCGCCGGAGAGGAGTTGGCCTTCCGCCGCCTGCTTGGGCCAGGTCAGGATGACTAGGCCCACGGTGGTCACCGCCACGCCGGTCCAGCCGATCGGGCTCAGGGTGTCGTGCAAGATCAGCAGCCCCAGCACCGCCGCCAGAGGCAGGGAGCTCTGCTGCAGCGTAGTGCCCACGGCGAATCCGGCCCTTCGCATCGCCACCAGCAAGGCGGCCGTCGCCACCATCTGGGTGGACGCGCCGGTCAAGGCGTCGATCCAGTAGGCGGTCGACAGATGCGGATGCAGCTGGCCGTGCCAGATCGCCATCACCACCAGGGTGAAAGCCACCGAGAACGGCAGGCCGAACAGGAAGCGGACCAGGGTCGCGCCCCAGGGGCCGGCGTCGGCGATCAGTCCCCGCTGGAGCGCGTTGCGCGCGACCTGCAGGGCGGTCGCCAGGACCGTCACGAAAACCCAGAGGAAGGGCATGGAGAGACTCTAGTCGGAGTTGGCCTCGCCGCCGCCGGAGCGGCGGCGCGCCGTCACCGGAAGCCGCCGGCGACGCGGGTGTCGGGGGCGGCCTTTTCGCGTCGGGCGATCAGGTTGTTGAGCGCGCTCACATAGGCCATGGCGCTGGCGGTCATGGTGTCGGTGT
>CAZTMF010000572.1:0-2435 GCA_964614675.1 uncultured Caulobacteraceae bacterium
GGAGTTCTTCTACCAGCACGTCGGCAACTTCGGCGTCGCCATCCTGCTGCTGACCATCTGCATGCGGGTGCTGCTCTTCTGGCCCTCTCACAAGAGCTACGAGTCGGCGACCAAGATGAAGAAGGTCCAGCCCGAGCTCGAGAAGATCAAAGCCCGCTTCAAGGACGATCCGGCCAAGCAGCAGCAGGAGACCCTGGCCTTCTATCAGCGTGAGCGGATCAACCCGTTCCTCAGCTGCTTCCTGATTCTGCCGACGATCCCGATCTTCTTCGCGCTCTACAAGGTGCTGAGCGTCACCATTGAGATGCGCCACGCCTCGTTCCTGTTCGTGCCCGACCTGTCGGCGTCGGACCCGACCACCATCTGGAACCTGTTCGGCCTCTTCCCCTTCGACCCAACGGCCCTGCCGCTGGTCGGGGGCGTGTTCGGCGGCATGCTGCACATCGGGATCTGGGCCCTGGTCTATGCCTTCACCATGTGGCTGAGCCAGAGCATGCAGCCGACCACCGGCATGGATCAGACCCAGAAGACCATGATGCAGTGGATGCCGCTGCTGATGATGTTCTTCCTGGCCAGGCTGACCGTGGGCCTCTTGATCTACTACACGTGGTCGAACCTGCTCTCGATCGTGCAGCAGTACGTGATCATGCGCCGCTTCAAGGTGGACAACCCGATCGACGGCGTGATCAACCGGCTCATGGGCCGTCCCGGCTCGGCGTCAGGCTAGGGCGACAGGCAAATGGCCGAGGACGCTTTCACGCCCGAGGCCCTGGAGGCGGCGCGGGTCCTGTTCGCCCGCCCCTCCAGCTTCGTGATGGGCGTCGCCGAGATCGGCCAGCTCCCGGACACCGACTTGCCGGAAGTGGCTTTCGCCGGCCGCTCAAACGTCGGCAAGTCCTCCCTGATCAACGCCGTGGTGAACCGGAAGGACTTGGCCCGCGCCTCCAACGAGCCGGGCCGCACCCGCGAGGTCAATCTCTTCGACGTGGATGGCCGGCTACGGCTGGCGGACCTGCCGGGCTATGGCTTCGCCAAGGCGGCGCGGACCACCGCGCGAAAGTTCCAGAACCTCGGACGCGCCTATCTGCGCGGGCGGCCGAACCTCAAGCGCGCCTATCTGCTGATCGACTCCCGCCACGGGCTGAAGCCCGTCGACTTCGAGGCCATGGACGCCCTGGACCTCGCGGCAGTCTCCTACCAGGTGGTGCTGACCAAGGCCGACAAGCTGAAGCCCGCCGAGCTTGCCGGGGTTCTCGACCGCACCGCCCAGGCCATCGCCAAGCGGCCGGCGGCCTTCCCCCAGGCGCTGGCCACCTCGGCCGCCAAGGGAGCGGGCATCCCCGAGCTGCGCGCCGGGATCGCGGCCGTCTGCGGTCTGAGCGAGTTCTGATCGGGCCTGTTAACGCGATCCTAGGAGGACTCCGCCAGCTTGCCTTCGCGCACAAGCGCGGGTCGGCATAGGGGGACGGCCGGGGCATCGGCCGTCGTCAGCGCGGGGATCATGGGTTCCAGGACTTACGTACCGGGCCAGGCGGTCCAGGTGCTCTCCATCGGACTTCTCGTATTCGCCCTCGCCTGGGTGAGCCTGAAGCTGGCCATGCCCTGGCACCGGCTCCCGCCGATCTGGCTGCCCAATGCGATGATCGTGGCCTTCCTCCTGAAGTCGAAGCCCCGCGACTGGCCCGTGCTGCTGACCAGCGCCCTGTTCGGCAACATCGCCGCCGACCTGTGCGTGGGCGACCGTCCAGGCACGGTGATCGGGCTCGCCGGGTCGAACATCGTTGAAGCGGTGATCTGCGCCGGGGCGGCCATGCGCCTGCTCGGCGGCCGGGTCGATCTCGAGCGTTCGCGCGACATCCTGGTCTTCGGCGCCATCGCGGCGGCCGCCTCGATGGTCGGGGCGACCTTCGGGAGCGGTTGGCTCGGCCTGCGCAACCACATGCCCGTGCTGACGAACTGGGGCCTCTGGGCCCTGGCCGACGCGCTGGGCCTGGTCATCATGACGCCGCTGCTCTGCGCCATGCATGTCGGCGGGGAGAGACGCGTCCCCGATCCGGTGAAGGCCTGGAGCGTCGTCCGGGTCCTGGCCGCCACCGTCGCCGCCATCTGTCTCGCCGCCGTGCTTCCCAGCCACTCGCTGCCGCTGCTGGCCCCGCCGCTGCTGATATTCGCGACCCTGCAGCTGGAATTCCTGGGCGCGGCCCTCAGCACCCTGGCGGTCGCGGTGGCCTTCACCGTGTTCATGGCCAATGGCTGGACGCCGCTGGCCATCACCGGTCGCTCTTTCACCTTCCAGCTGCTCGGCGTGCAGGTCTTCCTGCTCGGAACCAGCCTGGTCACCCTGCCCGTCGCCGCCACCCTGCAGCGCCGCCGCGTCCTGGAGAAGGAACTGCTGGTCTCGCGTGACGCCCTGGCCGAGGCCAACCGCCAGGCCC
>CAZTMF010000573.1:0-2429 GCA_964614675.1 uncultured Caulobacteraceae bacterium
GGATGTAGATGATCCCCAGTTCCGGATCGATGGTCGACTCCGACCAGTTGTGCACCCCGCCGAACTTCTCGTGGTCCTTTTCCGGCCAGGTGTCGTAGCCGAACTCGCCCTTCTTGGGCACCACGTGGAACTGCCAGACCATCTTGCCCGTGCGCACGTCGTAGGCGTGGATGTCGGCGGGCGGCGAAGCGAAGTCGTAGGCCCCTGCCGGCAGGGAGATGATGATGGTGTTCTTGTAGACCTGCCCGGGATTGTCGGTCTGCAGCGGCCGCATCTTGGAAATGTCGGTATCCAGGCCCACGCGGATATCGACCTTGCCGCCGTCGCCGAAGCCGGGGATCGGTTCGCCGTTCTCGGCCGATACGGCCGTCAGCATGCCGTTGTTCAGAAACAGCAGACGGCGGTCCTTGCCGTCGGCGCTTTGCCAGTAGTTCATGCCGCGCGAGCCTGCCCGGCCCTGCAGCGCCTTGCGCCAGAGCTCCTGGCCCGAGGCCGCGTCCAGCGCGACCAGGGTGTTGCCGTGCAGGATGATGTAGAGCTTGCCGTCCACGAACAGCGGCTGGAAGTGATCGGGCGCGCCCGCGCCGGTCTCGAAGGTCCAGGCCGGCTTCAGCTCGCCGACGTTCTTGGTGTTGATCTGGTTGTAGGCTGAGTACTGGTCGGACTCGGTGCCGAGGTAGGACGACCACTTGTGGAAATCGACGACCTTGCCGGCCGGCGCCTTGGCGGGGGCGGCGGCCTTGGCGGGGGCCGGAGCGGGCGCGGCCTGGGCGGCGGCGCCCATGGCGAGGCAGGCGCCCGCCATGGCCAGGAAGCTCGCGCCGGCGCGCAGCAGATGGCGCCGTCCCGACGGCATGTATGACGGATTGCTCAACCCAGCCCCCTAATCACTTCGTTCTGATCGGCCGATTCTGACGCGCGGTCCCGACGGCCCCGGCCAACCTAGCCGACATGAGTTGACTGTGACAACAAAGCTCTGAGGGGACCGCGGCCTTGATCCAGGATAAGGGACTGACCGACGTCCCGCGTAAAGAGCTACGGGCGTTGAGACCTGCGTCGCGCAAGTCGGAAGAGGACCAGATGTTCAAGAGAGTCGGCGTCGCCGCACTGGCGTTGGGTGTGCTGTCGGCGGCGGGCTGCGCCAAGCAGAGCACACCGACCATCAACGCGAGCATGACCCAGATCATGGAGCCGAACGCCCAGACCATCTGGGACATCACCAGCGGCGCCTATAACGACAAGGGAGACGGCCTGGAGGCGTCCAAGATCCCGGCCGTCGATTGGATCAAGGTCGCGAAGGCGGCGCGCCAGATGCGCGACCGGGCGCGCATCCTCGCCAAGGCGCCGACCGCGCTGGTGGTGGCCGCCCCCAACGAGACCATCCTGGGCCAGAACTCCTCCCATTCCGGCGCCAAGGGCACCTACGACGCGGCCAGCACCGAGCAGGTCAAGGCGCTCATCGACGGGAACCCGGCCCTGTTCGCCCAGAAGGCCAAGGAGCTGGCCGACGCGGGCGACGCCATGCTGAAGGCCGCCCACCGCAAGGACGCCGCGACGCTCTACAAGGTTTCCGCCGGCCTCGACGAGAACTGCGACGGCTGCCACCAGCCGTTCTGGGGCACGGACGAGACGCCGCCGCCGAAGTGAGCGTGAACCTCGGCAGCTGAAGCGGCCTTCGCCCATTGCGCAGCTCGGCCCCGGCTGCTTTCGTGCGGTCAAGCACGAGGGGAAGCGTCCATGAAATCGAGCCGCGGGTACGGCCGGCCAATGCTGTTCGCCGGCGGGGGCGCCATCGCCCTGGCCGCCTTGTCCCTGGCCGGCGTCCGCGCCGCCGAACCCGGATCGACCGCTCACGGCGGGGAGCTGTTCTCGGCCAAGTGCGCCTCCTGCCACGGCGCGGGCCTGGTGGGCGGCGAGTTCGGCCCGCCTCTGAAGGGCGCCTCCTTCGCCGGCCACTGGCAGGGCCAGCCGCCCGGCGCCCTGGCCAGCTTCATCTCCAGCCGGATGCCGCCCTCGGCGCCCGGCACGATCACCGCCGCTGACGCGGCCGATCTGGCCGCCTATGTCCAGAGCGGAGGCTCGGTGGGCGACGCCGCCGCCCCGGCGCCGGCGGCCCAGGCGGGGGCCCCGGTCCCCGCGGCCCCGACCCCGCGGCGCGGCTTCGTCGCCGATCCAGCGCTCCAGCAGGCCAAGGCCGATCGGCTCGCGCCCCTGGACCGGCTCTCGCCCGTCACCGACGCCATGCTGAAGGCGCCGCCCCAGGGCGAGTGGCTGATGTGGCGGCGCACCTATCAGACCCTGGGCTACAGTCCGCTCAGCCAGATCAACCGGTCCACCGCGAAGGGACTCGCCGCGGCCTGGTCGTGGTCGTTGCCGGCCAGCCAGAACGAGATCACCCCGCTGATCCACGACGGGGTGATGTTCGTCCA
>CAZTMF010000574.1:0-2418 GCA_964614675.1 uncultured Caulobacteraceae bacterium
CCCAAGGTGCCCGGCGAATGGGGGGCCAAGGCCTGCTGCGACGTGGTCAACCGCGGCGTCGCCATGTGGCGGGGCAGGCTCTACCTCGGAACCCTTGACGGGCGGCTGGTCGCGCTCGACGCCAAGACCGGCCAGCCGGTCTGGACCACCCGCATGTACGGCCTGGACACCTCCTACGCCTCCACCGGCGCGCCGAGGGTGGTCAAGGGCCGGGTGATCATCGGGACGGGCGGGGCCGAGTACAACATGCGCGGCTTCGTCTCGGCCTATGACGCCGAGACCGGCAAGCTCGACTGGCGTTTCTATACCGTGCCGGGCGACCCCTCGAAGAGCGACGGCCAGCCCTCCGACAAGCCCCTGAAGGACATCGCCGCCAGGACCTGGGTCCCGGGGACCTGGAAGCTCGGCGGCGGAGGCACGGTCTGGGACACCATCGTCTATGACCCAAAGCTCGACCTGCTCTACTTCGGCACCGACAACGGCGACCCCTGGAACCAGCGCTATCGCGGCGGCAAGGGCGACAACCTCTTCCTCACCTCGATCATCGCGGTCAGGCCCGAGACCGGCCAGTACGTCTGGCACTACCAGCTGAACCCGGGCGACGAGTGGGACTATTCGGCGACCCAGCCGATCATCCTGGCGGATCTCCAAATCGGCGGACGGACGCGCCAGGTGCTGATGCAGGCGCCCAAGAACGGCTTCTTCTATGTGCTCGACCGCAAGACCGGCGAGCTGCTGTCGGCCAAGAACTTCGTCACGGTGAACTGGGCCAAGGGCATCGACCTGAAGACCGGCCGCCCGATCGAGACCCCCGAGGCGCGCTATTCCGACACCGGCAAGAACTGGCTGGGCGTGCCCGGGCCGCTGGGCGGCCACAGCTGGAACCCCATGGCCTTCAGCCCCAAGACGGGCCTGGTCTACATCCCGGCCAACGAGGCGGGCTTCCCCTATCAGGAGGACCTGAACTTCAAGCCCCAGCCGATCGGCCTGAACCTGGGCCTCGACCTCTCCGGCGGCGGCCAGGATCCCGACTACAACGCCCAGAAGGGCCAGCTCGCAGGGCTGAAGGGCCACCTCCTGGCCTGGGATCCGGTCGCCCAGAAGACCGTTTGGCAGGCCGACTATCCGGGTCCGGCCAACGGCGGGGTGGTGGCCACCGGCGGCAACCTCGTCTTCCAGGGCGGCTACAACGGGACCTTCAACGCCTACCGCGCCGACACCGGCCAGAGGCTATGGCGGTTCGACGCCCAGGCCCCGATCATGGCCGCGCCCATGACCTATGAGGTGGACGGGACGCAGTACGTCGCGGTGATGACCTGCGGCGGCGGCGCCTACGCCCTCTCGGCCGGCCTGCCGGGCCTGAAGTCCGGGATGCCGCACCAGCTCTGCCGGCTGCTGGTCTTCAACCTCGGCGGCCAGGCCAAGCTGCCGCCGATCCCGGCGAACCTGCGCCCGCCCCTGAACCCGCCGCCCCAGACCGCCTCGCCGGAGGTCGTGCACCAGGGCGCGCTGCTGTTCGGCCACTACTGCGGCATCTGTCACGGCGGCTCGGCCGTCTCGGCCGGCATCACGCCGGACCTGCGCTACACCCCGCTGCTGGGCTCGGACAGCTTCTACGACGTGGTGCTGGGCGGGGCCCTGAAGAGCCAGGGCATGGTCTCGTTCTCGAAAGTCCTCACCAAGGACCAGGCGACCTCGATCCGCGCCTATCTGATCCAGCGGGCCAATGACACCAAGGCGGCCCAGGCGAAGGGGGAGGACCTGACGGCGGGCTAGCGCCGCTTCGTCACCTCGACGATGCCGCGGTCGCCGTCGACCTTCACCCAGTCGCCGGTCTCGATGACCTCGAGCGGGTCCTGATCCAGGTCGGTGACCGACGGGCAGTGGGTGACCACCGCCCCCAGGGCGATCTTGGTGGTCATGGTGGTGAACACCATGGCCTTGGGCGCCGCGCCCGCCAGGCGCGCCGTGTGGAAGGCGACCGACCAGCCCGACGAGCCCTTGGCGCCCGGGAACACCAGGATCTTGTCCTTGAAGCTGACCCCGCGGAGCTCGTGGCGGGTCTCGATCACCGTGCCGGTCTGGGCGTGGATGCCGCCCCAGCCGGAGATGGTGTCCCGCGTGACCAGGGCCTCGCCCTCGGCGACCCCGCCCACCACCTTGCGGCCGCGCAGGACGATGGTCTTCTCGATGACGGCTTCCAGGCTCACGACAGGGCTCCCGTCCAGCGGCCGGTCAGAGCCGCGTTGATGCAGTCCTGGGTGGTTCCGAACCAGGCTTCGATGCCCATGATGGCGGGCAGGTAGTGGGACTGCTTGGCCGAATCCAAGGCCACCACCCTGGTCCCCTTGGGCATGGTCTGGCCGATCGCCGAGCAGGTGTCGGTCATCACCAGGCCGCCGGCGGCCTGGATCGCCT
>CAZTMF010000575.1:0-2412 GCA_964614675.1 uncultured Caulobacteraceae bacterium
ATGTCTCGCTCCCTGCGCTCGGGAGCTAAACGGCTGGGACGGGCTTTCGCCCCCGGCGCCTCACCTCAGCCCCAGCGTCACCGCCTTAATCTGCAGGTACTCCTCGATCCCGTAGATCGAGCCCTCCCGTCCGAAGCCGGATTGCTTGACGCCGCCGAAGGGATTGGCGGCGTTCGACATCAGCCCGACGTTGACACCCACCATGCCGGCCTCGATGGCGGCGGCGACGCGCATCACCCGGTTCAGGTTTTCGCTGAACAGGTAGGAGGCCAGGCCGAACTCCGAGGCGTTGGCCAGGGCGATGACCTCCTCCTCCGTGCGGAACGGGAACACCGGCACCACCGGGCCGAAGGTCTCCTCGTCGCGGAACAGGGTCTCGTCGCCGCCGTCCAGCGCCGTGGGCTGGTAGAAGCGCCCGCCGCGCGGATGCCGCTGGCCGCCGGCCAGGACGCGGCCGCCCCGGGCGACCGTGCGGCTGACGTGATCCTCGACCTTGGCCAGGCCCTTGGCGTCGATCAGCGGCCCGATCTCGGCGCCGGGCTCGAAGGGCGCGCCCACCTTCAGGGCCGCGACCCGGGCGGCCAGGCGCTCCAGGAAGGCGTCGTAGATGTCGATGTGGACGTAGACCCGGTTGGGGCAGACGCAGGTCTGGCCGGCGCAGCGGAACTTGCCCTTCACCGTCTGGTCGACCGCCAGCTCCAGGTCGGCGTCCTCGAACACGATCAGGGGCGCCGCGCCGCCGAGCTCCATCGAGAGCCGCTTGAGGGTGGGGGCGCAGGCCGCCATCAGATCGCGCCCGACGCCGGTCGAGCCGGTGAAGGAGAGCTTGCGGATCAGGGACGACGAGGTCAGCACCGGCGCCACCACCGAGCTCTCGCCGGTCACCACGCTGAGGGCGCCGGGCGGGACGCCGGCCTCCAGCGCCAGGGCGGCCAGCGCCAGGGCGCTGAACGGCGTCGCCGAGGCGGGCTTCAGGACCACGGTGCAGCCGGCGGCGAAGGCGGGCGCCAGCTTGCGGGTGATCATGGCCGCCGGGAAGTTCCAGGGGGTGATGGCCGCGACCGGCCCGATCGGCTGCTTGATCGCCAGGATGCGGTCCTTGCCCGTGGGGCTCGGGATCCAGGCGCCGTCCAGGCGCTCGGCCTCCGAGGCGAACCATTTGACGAACTGGTTGGCGTAGCCGATCTCGCCCTTGGCCTCGGCGAAGGGCTTGCCGTTCTCCAGGGCAAGCAGGGCGCCCAGGGCGTCGGCGTCGCGGTCGATCAGCTCGCCCCAGCGGCGAAGGATCTGGGCCCGCTCGAACTCGCGAGTCCCGGCCCAGGCCGGGAAGGCGGCGTCGGCGGCCCGGACGGCCTTTTCCACCTGGTGGGCCGAGAGCTTGGGAACTGTCCCGATCACAGTCTCTTCCGCGGGGTCGTCGACCTCGATGGCGCCCTGGCCATCCACCCATTCGCCGGCGACCAGCGCCTGCTCGCGGATCAGCGCGCGACCCTGGGCCTTCAGGCCCTCAAGCTTGGAAACGCCGGCGTCGTCCATGGCGGGCTCCTCTCGATCGACGAGAACCTCTAACGCCTCAGGATCGCCCTGGCATGCCCGTTCGTGTGGTTCGTGAGGGTCGCGGTTCCTTCTTCGAACCCGATCCCGTTCGGCCGCCGCCAGATCGACCACGAACCACACGAACCTCACGAACGGGGTCCCGCATGGGGCGCAGCTGCACTATATGCGCGGCATGGGCAGGCCCTTCCTCAAGATGAACGGGACCGGCAACGACTTCGTCGTGGTCGAGGCGCGCTCTGCTCCGTTCGCGCCGAGCGAGGCGGAGGTGCGCGCCATCGCCGACCGCGCCGCCGGGATCGGTTGCGACCAGCTGATCGCCATCGAGCCCGCGCCGGCCGATGCGCCGGGCGCCGACGCCTTCATGCGCATCTGGAACGCCGACGGCGGCGAGGTGGAGGCCTGCGGCAACGCCACCCGCTGCGTGGGCTGGCTGCTGGCCGAGGCGGGCGGACGCGACCGGGTGACCATCGCCACCGCAGCCGGGCCCCTGGTCGCCGAGCGCGCCGGCGAGCGCCGGGTCAGGGTCGACATGGGCAAGCCGGGCCTCGATTGGACCCAGATCCCCCTGGCCGAGAAGATGGACACCCGGGGCATCGAGCTGCAGGTCGGGCCGATCGACGATCCGGTGCTGCACACCCCCGGCTGCGTGAACATGGGCAATCCTCACGTGGTGTTCTTCGTGAAGGACGTCGCCGCCGCGCCGGTGAAGGAGGTGGGGCCGATGATCGAGCACCATCACCTTTTCCCCGAGCGGACCAACGTCGGCTTTGCCGAGATCGTGTCTCTGAATCGCATCCGGTTGCGCGTCTGGGAGCGCGGCGTCGGCGAGACCCGCGCCTGCGGCACCGGCGCCTG
>CAZTMF010000576.1:0-2408 GCA_964614675.1 uncultured Caulobacteraceae bacterium
AGGTGCAGCGCCCGCGGCATGCGGGTCTGGTCCGAGTTCCAGTAGAGCAGGTCGAAGGCCTTGGGGTCCTTGCCCATCAGGTAGTTGTTCACGAAGAACGACCAGATCAGGTCGTTGGCCCGGAGCGCATTGAAGGTGCCGGCCATGGACGAGCCCGGCAGGACACCGCCCGAGCGCTCCATCGAGACCTCGACCACGCGCAGCCAGTCCTCGTCGGTGAACAGCTTCAGGTCGCCGGACTCCGAAAAGTCCTGCTGGGCCGCGAAGAAGGTGGTCGAGGCCACCCGGTCGTCGCCCTTGTCGGCCATGTGGGCCAGCGCGCAGGACATCATGGTGCCCGCGATGCAGTAGCCGACGGTGTTCAGCCGCTCGGCGCCGGACTGCTCGAGCGCCGCCTCGATCGCCGGATAGACGCCCTCGAGCAGATAGTCCTCGAAGGTCTTGTGGGCGAGCTTGGGCTCGGGATTGACCCAGGACACCAGGAAGACGGTGACGCCCTGCTCGGTCAGCCAGCGCACCATCGAGTTCTCGGCCCTGAGGTCGAGGATGTAGTACTTGTTGATCCAGGGCGGGAAGATTAGCAACGGCCGCTCGAACACCTCCTCGGTGGTGGGTTCGAACTGGATCAACTGGAGCAGCTCATTCTGGAACACCACCTTTCCGGGGGTGACGGCGACGTTGCGGCCCACCTCGAACTGGGTGAGATCGGTCTGGCTGATGGCCAGCTGGCCGCCCCCCTTGGCCAGGTCGGCGGCGAAGTTCTCCATCCCCTTGACCAGGCTCTCGCCCTTGGTGCGCAGCGCCTCGTTGAGAGCCGCCGGATTGGACATCAGGAAATTCGACGGCGAGAAAGCGTCGGTCAGCATCTTGGTGAAGAACTCGACGCGCCGGTTCTGCTCGGCGTCGCCGCCGTCGGCGGCCGACACCAGCGAGTTCAGCCAGTTCGACGAGAGCAGGTAGGATTGCTTGATCGCGTCGAAGACCGGGTTCTCGCTCCAGGCGGGGTCGGCGAAGCGACGGTCGCCGCGCTCGGGCTGGATCACCGGTTCGGCCGTTTCGCCGGCCAGACGCCGGGCGGTGGACTGCCAAAGGTTCATGTAGCCGCTGAAGAGCTCGGCCTGGGCCTTCATCACCTTGTCGGGCTGGGCCGCCAGGCGCGCCATCATGCCGGTCATCGCCGGGCCCACGCGGAACGGGTCGGCCGGCATGGAGGAGGGCTGGTCGCCCTGCCGCATGGCCGCTTCGGTCAGCGCCCCCTGGGCGATCATGGCCGCACGGGCGAGGTTGGCCGAGAGTTCCTGGAAGGCCTTCATGGCGTCGGCCGTCACCTGGCCGGAAGTGGCCTCGCCGGGTTCGGGCGTCGCGGTCTTGGGGTCCGCCTCCGGCTTGGACGCACTCTTCACATCAGCCATGACGAATCCTTTTTGCAGTGCACACTCGATGCCGTCGGCTTTCTTAAGACCCGATCATCGCATAATACCAGTTGGGTTCTGAACCTTGGGCCGTCAATTGCCGCGGAAATCCACAGCTGTGACCGTTCCTGAGGCGTGTCGCCGGGCTTTGCTCTTCGGCGCCGCGGCATGGCTTTGCGGCTGCCAGACGCCGTCCCAGATCGCCGGTTTCCGCACCGCCGCCGTGGATCCGAAGTCGCCCGTCTATCAGGACGTCATGAACGCGACGCGACATCCCGGGCCCTATCCGAAGTTCCAGGACATTCCGAAGACGCCGACCGACATCCGCCCGGCCTCCGCCTGGGCGGTCGCGATCGCCGACATCAAGTCCGACCGGGCCAAGGTCGATTCGGCTGTGGCCGCCTTGCCCCCGCCGGCGACCGACGCCGAGTCCTTCGCCGCCAACGCCCGGACCCAGGCCCAGGCGCCCGAGGCGGCGGCCCCGCCGACCGAGGCTTCGGCGGAGGCCCACGACTACGCCCAGTCCCTCAAGGCGCGAGCTACCCCGCCCCCGAAGCGCCGAGCGCACAAGCGCTAGGACCTCGGGGGCGAAATCAAAGCTCGCGCACGCGCGCTTGGCTCCGACCCGGCCGGAGTCTATCCAGGCGCCAAGGGACCGTCCGGCCAGGCTCTATTTCCTCATGAACAACGATTTCCACCGCATCCAGCGCCTGCCGCCTTACATTTTCGAGGAGGTCAACCGCCTCAAGGCCAAGCTCCGTGGCCAGGGCGTCGACGTCATCGACTTCGGCATGGGCAACCCCGACATGCCGACTCCGCAACACATCGTCGACAAGCTGTGCGAGACGGCCAGGAACCCCAGGGCGCACCGCTATTCGGCGTCCAAGGGCATCCCGGGCCTGCGAAAGGCCATGGCCAACTATTATGGCCGCCGCTTCGGGGTGAAGCTGAACCCCGACACCGAGGTGATCGCCACCCTGGGCTCCAAGGAGGGCT
>CAZTMF010000577.1:0-2402 GCA_964614675.1 uncultured Caulobacteraceae bacterium
CGGCCGGCGAGAAGATCCGCATTTCCGGCGGCGGGCGGTGCAACTTCACCAACCTCCAAACTGCGCCTGACCGGTTCATCTCCGCGAACCCCGCCTTCTGCATCTCGGCGCTCAGGCGATATGGGCCCGGCGATATCCTCTCCCTGATCGAGCGCCACGGGATCGCCTGGCACGAGAAGACCCTGGGTCAGCTGTTCTGTGACGGCTCGGCGGTCCAGGTGGTGGACCTGTTCAAGACCGAGATGGCGCGCCATGGCGCCAGCCTCAGGCTGGCGACGCCGGTGCGGCGGATCGAGAAGGCCGCCCACGGCTTCCGCCTCGAGCTCGACGGCGGCCAGGTGGCCTGCACGTCCCTGGTGATCGCCACCGGCGGCAAGTCCATCCCCAAGATGGGCGCGACCGGGTTCGGCTACGAGGTGGCCGAGCGCTTCGGCGTCGCCGTGCTTCCCACGCGCCCGGGCCTCGTGCCCCTGACCCTGGAGCCGGGCCTCCTCGAGCGGCTGAAACCCCTGGCCGGAGTGTCGGTGGACGCGCGCGTCGCCAGCGGCAAGGTCCGGTTCGAAGAGGCCATGCTGTTCACCCATCGGGGGCTCAGCGGGCCGGCGATCCTGCAGGTCTCGTCCTATTGGCTGCAGGGCGGCGAGATCGAGGTGGACATGGCGCCGGGTATGGACGTGTTCGAGGCCCTGCGCCGGGCCCGCGCAGAGCACGCCCGCCAATCGGTCCCGACAGTGCTGGCGGGCCTGCTGCCTCGGCGCCTGGCGCAGCTCATCGCAGAGACGGAGGGCGCGGGCGGGAACATCGCCGATGCGTCGGACAAGGTGCTGAGGCGGATCGCGGCGGCGGTGAACGCGTGGCGGATCAGGCCGGCGGGCTCGGAGGGCTATCGCACCGCCGAGGTCACGGTCGGGGGCGTGGACACCGCAGCGCTGGACTCCCGCACCATGGCGGCCAAGGCGGTTCCCGGGCTCTACTTCATCGGCGAGGTGGTGGACGTGACCGGCTGGCTCGGCGGCTACAATTTCCAGTGGGCCTGGGCGAGCGGCTGGTGCGCCGGTCAGGCGGTCTGACAGGCGGAGTTTAGGCTCAGGGCCACGGCTTCGGCCACCTTGATGCCGTCCACGGCCGCCGAGAGTATGCCGCCGGCGTATCCGGCCCCCTCTCCCGCCGGAAACAGGCGGCGGGTGTTCAGGCTCTCGAAGTCCTTGCCGCGCGTGATGCGGACCGGTGAGGAGGTGCGGGTCTCGACCCCGGTCAGCATGGCGTCCTCCATGTCGAACCCGGCGATCTGGCGACCAAACGCGGGCAAGGCTTCTTGGATGGCGGCGATCGCATAGTCGGGCAGGCAGGCGGTCAGGTCGGTCAGGCGCACATCAGGCCTGTAGGACGGGAGCACGGTCCCCAACGCCTCGGAGGGCCGGCCGGCGAGGAAGTCGCCGACACGCTGGCCCGGCGCAGCGTAGGTCTCACCGCCCGCAACGAAGGCCCGCGATTCCCAATGCCGCTGCAGCGCCACGCCGGCGAGCGGGTGGCCTGGATAGTCGTCCGGGGTGATCCCGACGACGATGCCGGCGTTCGCGTTCCGCTCGTTGCGCGAGTACTGGCTCATGCCATTGGTGACGACCCGTCCGATTTCCGACGTGGCGGCCACCACCGTGCCGCCCGGGCACATGCAGAAGCTGTAGACCGTGCGGCCGTTGGAGCAGTGGTGCGACAGGCTGTAGTCCGCGGCGCCGAGATCCGGATGGCCCGCGCTCGGGCCGAAGCGGGCGCGATCGATCAGGGACTGAGGGTGTTCGATGCGCAGGCCGATGGAGAACGGCTTGGCCTCGATGTGCACGCCGCGGTCGTACAGCATCTGGAAGGTGTCGCGGGCGCTGTGCCCGATCGCCAGCACGACATGGTCGGCCGCGATGTAGTCGCCGCCCTGTAGGGTCACGCCGCGAACCCGCCGTTCGCCGTCGGGGCCAAGGGCGATGTCGAGGTCGTCGACCCGGCTCTGGAACCGGTATTCGCCGCCCAGGGCCTCGATCGACGCACGCATGTGCTCGACCATGGCCACCAACCGGAAGGTGCCGATATGGGGCTTGGCTTCGGTCAGGATCTCCCGCGGCGCGCCGGCCTGGACGAACTCCGTCAGAACCTTGCGGCCGAGGTGACGCGGGTCCTTGATCTGGCTGTAGAGCTTGCCGTCGGAAAAGGTCCCCGCGCCGCCCTCGCCGAACTGCACGTTGGATTCCGGCTCGAGCACCCCGCGTCGCCAGAGGCCCCACGTGTCCTTGGTGCGCTCGCGCACCACCTTGCCGCGGTCGAGGATGATCGGCCGAAAGCCCATCTGGGCCAGGAGCAGCCCCGCGAACAGGCCGCAGGGACCGGCGCCGATCACCACCGGGCGGGCGCTG
>CAZTMF010000578.1:0-2398 GCA_964614675.1 uncultured Caulobacteraceae bacterium
TCGGAGCCTTCAACAAGGCCTTCATGGACGAGAAGGCGGTCGAGGCCCTGGACGCCAAACCCCTGGCTCCGGACCTCGACGCCATCCGCGCCGCCAGCGACCGCGCCCAGCTCGCGGCCCTGATGGGGCGGGCGCCAAAGACCTTCCAGTTCTCGCTGTTCGACCTCTCGATCGACACCGACCTGAAGGATTCCGACCGCTATTCGGTCTACGTGGACCAGGGCGGCCTCGGCATGCCCGACCGCGACTACTATCTGACCTCCGAATTCGCGGCGAAGAAGCAGGCCTATGTGGCCTATGTCGCCAAGATGCTGGGCATGATCGGCTGGCCCGACGCCGAGGCCAACGCCAAGGCCGTGGTCGACTTCGAGACCCAGGTCGCCGACGCCAGCTGGACCCGCGCCGAGCGGCGTGATCCGAACAAGACCTACAACCCCATGACCAAGGCCGAGCTCGCGGCCCTGGCGCCGGGCTTCGACTGGTCGGGCTGGATGGCGGCCGCCGATCTCGGCGGACGCGAGCAGATCGTGGTGGCCGCCAAGACCGCTGTGCCGAAGATCGCCGCCCTCTATGCGGCGACGCCCCTGCCGGTGCTCAAGGCCTATATGGCCTTCCACCTGGCCGACAATGCCGCCGGCGCCCTGTCCACGCGTTTCGTCGAGGCCAGGTTCGACTTCAATGGCCGCACCCTGTCCGGCCAGCCCGAGCTGCCGGTGCGTTGGAAGCGCGGCGTGCGCTCCACCTCGTCCGCCCTCGGCGAGGCCATCGGCCAAGTCTATGTCGCCAAATATTTCACGCCGGACGCCAAGGCCAAGATGACGGACCTGGTGGACAATCTGAAGACCGCCTACCGCGCCCGGATCGAAAACCTCTCCTGGATGAGCCCGGAAACCAAGGCCAAGGCGCTCCAGAAGCTCGCCGGCTTCGACGTCCAGATCGGCTACCCCAAGAAGTGGAAGGACTACTCCACCCTGATGGTGCGGTCCGACGACCTCTATGGCGACGAGGCGCGGGGCATCGCCTGGGAGTGGAACTACCATCTCGTCCGGCTGAATGCGCCGGTCGATCGCGACGAGTGGTCCATGACCCCGCAGACGGTGAACGCCTACAACCAGCCCACCTTCAACGAGGTGGTGTTCCCCGCGGCGATCCTGCAGCCGCCGGTGTTCGATGCGAGCGCCGACCCGGCGGTCAACTACGGCGCCATCGGTGCGGTGATCGGCCATGAGATGTCGCACGGCTTCGACGACGAAGGCCGCAAATTCGACGCCCACGGCCGGTTGACCGACTGGTGGACGCCGGCGGACGCCCAGCGTTTCGACGACGCCTCCAAGTCGTACGGAGCTCAGTACGAGCGCTTCCCGATCATGGACGGGGCCCACATCAAGGGCGACCTGACCATGGGCGAGAACATCGCCGACCTCGCCGGGGTGCTCGCGGCGCTGGACGCCTACCATGCCAGCCTGCGCGGCAAGCCCGCGCCGGTGATCGACGGCCTGACCGGCGACCAGCGCTTCTTCCTGGCCTACGCCCAGTACTATCGGAACAAGTGGCGCGAAGACATGATGCGCCAGCTGATCGTCTCCGACCCCCATTCGCCCGACAAGGCGCGGGTGGACGTTGTGCTGCCGAACGTCGACGGCTGGTACCAGGCCTGGAACGTCAAGCCCGGCGACAAGCTCTACCTGGCGCCCGATCAGCGCGTGCGGATCTGGTAGGCGGAGGGGAGGGCGGCCCCGGGCCGTTCTCCGCCATCGACTAGGCCAACGGCGGTTCGGAGATGTGCACCCAGCTCAGCCGCTCGCCGGCGAAGGCGTGGCCCTGGGGTGCGAAGGGCGCGGGGTCGTCGAATGCGCCGACCAGCAGGTGGATTTCGCTCGGCCAGCGTTCGCCGCGATAGGCGATGGACGATCCGCAGTGGCTGCAGAAGCCTCGCTCCACGCCCGCCGACGAGGCATAGACCTGGGGTTCGCCCTTGGTGAAGCGCACCTGCTCCCGCTCGAAGCCCGCATAGGCCGAAACCGGCGCGCCGGTCTGCTTGCGGCAGCTCTGGCAATGGCAATAGGCGGTCCACTTGGGCGGACCGGAGGCGATGAAGCGGACGGCGCCGCACATGCAGCCGCCTTCCGCTTCCTTCGCCATGGGCTCAGGCCTCCGCGTCGGCCTCGGCCGGAGCTTCCTGGTGGGCCTGGCCGGCGCCGCCTTCGAACAGCTCTTCCGCCTGCTGCTGGGCCATGGCCCGGTCCTCGTCGAACTGGGTGGTCAGCACGTTCTCGCCGCGCGCCTGGCGCTCGGCTTCGTCGTTGGAGCGGGCGACGTTGACCTTGACCGTGACCGTGACTTCCGGGTGCAGCCGGATCTTCACCGAATGCACGCCGATGGTCTTGATCGGCTTGTC
>CAZTMF010000579.1:0-2390 GCA_964614675.1 uncultured Caulobacteraceae bacterium
GAGGCGCGACGAAGTTCACATAGAGGTGCAGCGACTTGATCTTCCAGACGCCGCCATCCTTGACGTAGGTGTTCTCCTCGATGCCGTCGCCCCAGAAGGCGTCCTTGCCGAAGTGGCCCAGCATGGCCATGTCGCGCCACCGGCCCCTGGCCGAGAGGCCGTCGGCGGCTACGTCGACCTCGGGCTGCAGCTGCAGGTGCTCGTTCAGCTGGCCGTAGGCCAGGCCCGGCTTGCCGCCGCCCTGGCGCTGCAGGTAATCGCGGATGCGGGCCTTGCCGACATAGACGCCGTCGGCCCCCATCTCGAGCGTGCCGTCGTCGGCGAAGAGGTCGGCCGCCTCGTCCCAGAGGCCGCGGTCGACGTAATAGCCATAGGCGCGCTGCAGCTTGCGGACGGCGCGGGCGCCCTCCAGCTGGTCGACCTGGACCGTCAGCTGGACGATCTGGGCGTCCAGACCGGGCCGGCCCGCGGCATGGGCCGATGGTGCGGCCAGGGCCAGCGTCGCGGCCAGGAGACCGGCGGACAGGCCCAGGCTCTGTTTCTGAGTGCGGATCGGCATCTTCTCCCGATGGACGGCGCCCTCGGGCGCGGGGCTGAAGCTAGGCCAGCGGCGGCGGCGCGTCCTTGACCGGTCTGGCCCCCGGAATTGACGAAGCTGGAACCTCACCGGCCCGGCCCCAGCGGAATCGCCCGGGCGAAGAACGGCCCGGGGCTCTGGCCCTTCAGCTTGGGGTCGATCAGATAGACGATCTTGCCCTCGATGGCGTAGGCGGTGCCGCCGACATTGGTGACGCCCGGCGGCGAGACCAGGCCTTCCTTCAGCGTCGTGACGGCGGCCTCGTCGCCCTTGATCGAGACCTCGTCGATCTTGCCCGAGTTGCCCTCGGCCAGCAGGAAGCGATGGCCCGAGATCAGCCGGAAGCCGTCTGGTCCCGCGACGGGCTGCGACAGCTTGAGCTCGGTCACGCCGGCGAACTTGCCGTCCTTGGCGCGGTCGATGCGCACCAGCTGCCCGCGGCTGACGATATTGGCGTAGAGCACGCCGTCGCCCGAGAAGACGACGCCGTCTATGCCTTTGAGGAGCTTCGGGTCCTCGGCGAACAGCTCGAGGCTCTTGGCGTGCGGCTTCAGCACGAAAATCCGGCCGTTGGGCGTGTCGCTGGCGTAGGCTGCGCCATCGCGGCCGATAGTGATGTCGTTGCAGGCCGAGGCGGGGGCCGGGAGGGGCCAGGCGCCCTTCTGGCGGCCGGTTTTCAGGTCGAAGGCCATCAGCGAAGAGACGCCCACGGCGGGCGGGGTGCGGAAGGGACTCGGCGAAGAGCAGACCCACAGGGTGCGCGACCGGGCGTCCGCCAGCACGCCCAGCAGCGACAGGATGCCGTTCTCGGCCGTCGGCTGGATCCAGGGCTCGGCCATGGCCGCACGGGGCGGGGCACGGAACACGATCCCCTTGCTGCTGCCGATATAGAGCGACCCGTCGGGACCGGAGCTCAGGCTCTCGGGATAGACGTTGACGTCGTCGATACGGACGTCCGCCGGCGCGGCGGCCGCGGCCCCCGCCGTCACGAGGCCCGCCAGCGCGGCCGCAAATCCTGTTCGCCAGCCCATGCGCGTCCCCCCTCAAGCCCGGCCGTCGACGATTAGCCGAAACGGTTTCGCCCGGCGAGCCCTTCGCGGGCCGCTTCCATTTCGGTCAAGCGCCGCATCCATCTGGATCAAGGCCCCTGTTCTGGGCCAGTCTATTGTCCGGCGAAACACAATTAGGGCGGGGCGGACGCACGTGAAGAACACGGGCCTGGGACGGTGGCTGATCGGCGGCGTGGCGGTGCTGGCTGCGGCCGCGATGGCGGCGGCGGCGCCTGCCGTGCGCAGCCCCGCGGCGGTGGACCGGCAGAGACTGGCGGCGGCCGATGCGGACGCGGCCAACTGGATCACCGTTGGCCATGGCGCCTCGGAGCAGCGCTACAGCCAGCTGGATCAGATCAACGACAAGAACGTCCAGCGCCTGGGGCTGCTCTGGTATGCCGACCTCAACACCTACCGCGGGGTCGAGGCCACGCCCCTGATCATCGACGGGGTGCTCTACAACGTCTCGGCCTGGGACATCACCACCGCCTATGACGCGGTCACCGGCAAGGTGCTCTGGACCTACGACCCCAAGATCCCGGTCTCCTACGCCCGGGTCGCCTGCTGCGGTCCCGTCAGCCGCGGCCTCGCCGCCTGGCATGGCAAGATCATCATCGGCGCCCTGGACGGCCGGCTGATCGCCATCGACGCCAAGACAGGCAAGGAGGTCTGGACCGCCGACACCGTGGTCGACAAGCGCCAGCCGCTCTCGATCACCGGCGCCCCGCGCATCGCCGACGGCAAGGTGGTGATCGGCAATTCCG
>CAZTMF010000580.1:0-2389 GCA_964614675.1 uncultured Caulobacteraceae bacterium
ACTGGCGCTTGATGACGTCGACGTCGGCCACGTCCAGCTCATAGGCCGAGAACTGTTGCTCGGCGTCGAGGAAGACGTCGCCGTACTTGAACTCGTCGTTGAACCTCAGGTCGAAGACGCTGTCGACATTCTGGAGATAGAGCGACAGCCGCTCCAGGCCGTAGGTCAGCTCGCCGGCCACCGGGAACACATCCAGCCCGCCCACCTGCTGGAAGTAGGTGTACTGGGTGATCTCCATGCCGTCGCACCAGACCTCCCAGCCCAGGCCCCAGGCGCCCACGGTGGGGTTCTCCCAGTCGTCCTCGACGAAGCGGATGTCGTGCAGATTGGTGTCGATGCCGATCGCCTCCAGGGAGCCCAGGTAGAGCTCCTGCAGGTTCTCGGGATTAGGTTTCAGGATCACCTGGTACTGGTGATGCTGATGCAGCCGGTTGGGGTTCTCGCCGTAGCGACCGTCGGCCGGCCGGATCGAGGGCTGCACATAGGCCACCTTCCAGGGCCTGGGGCCCAGGGTGCGCAGGACCGTCGAAGGGCTCAGCGTGCCGGCGCCGACCTCGGTGGTGTAGGGCTGCACGATCATGCACCCCTGCGCGCCCCAATAGGCGTGCAGAGTCAGGATCAGATCCTGGAAGGACAGGGGCTTGGAAGGCATTGGAAAGCGGCCGGAAAACGAGGCGGCGGACCATAGGGCCCGCCGTCCGTGGCATCAAGCCGCCTGGGCTGCACTCAGCGTGAGGCGGGGGCGGCCGGCGCGGCGGGAGCCGCCGGCGGAGCGCTGCCGGGCTGCAACACCTGGTCGATCACGAAGACCACTCCGTTCGAGGCGGCGACGTCGGCCTGGAGCACATTGGCCCCGTTGACCGTCATCTTCCCGCCCTCGCCCGACAAGGCGATCGGGACATTGGCCACCGTCGGGATCGAGGTCGCCGCGTGGCCCAGCACCTGGGCCGAGGTGATGTGGGTGTTGACCAGGTGATAGGTCACCAGCTTCTGCAGCGCCGGGATGTTCTTCTGCAGGGCCGCCAGCTGATCGCCCGGAAGCGAGCTGAAGGCGGCGTCGGTCGGCGCGAAGACGGTGATGTTGGGCTGGGCCTTGAAGATCTGCGTGAGGTTCGTGGCCTGGACCGCCTGGACGAAGATCTTGAACTGCCCGGACGCTTCCAGCGTCGCGAGGATGTCGCCCGCCGGGGCGATCGGCTTATAGGCGGCGCCCTGGGGCGGGGTCGGCGCCGGGGCGGCGGCCTGTGCAGCAGGCGCCGGCGCGGCGGCGGGTTGGGCGAAGGCGGACCCTGAGGCCAGGGCGAGCAGGCAGGCGGCGGCTGGAAGCAGTCGCAGGGAATTCATCGTCACCTCGAGATTTGTCCTGGTCGCCCCTAGGACATTCCAGGCTGGAACGAATGCGGGGCCCGGGCGGACTTAGGCGTCCATCCGGGCCCCGAAGGTCAGCAGGTCCTTGGGACCTCAGTTGCCGGCGGGGGCGGTGCGCTTGCCGGCGTGCGAGTCGGGCTTGCCGAAGCGGGCGCGGTTGGCGCTCGTATCGGGCACCGGTCCGTTGGTGACGATCTGCGCGCCGGTGTTCGGGTCGGTCTGCGGGGTTCCGACATTGTAGCCGGTGCTGTCGGAACTGGCCGCGGCAGGCGCGGCGGCCGGGGCGGCGCTCGTGTCGGCCTGAGCCGCAGCCGGCGGAGCGGCTTGATCGGCGGGCGCCGGGGCGGCTTGGTCCTGCGCCGAAGCGGCGCCGGCGATGGCGGTGGCGGCGACAAGCGCAGCCGCGGCGGCGGAAATCTTGAGGAACATGGGGCAGGTCCTTTGCGGCCTAGGTTGGACGCTGCAAAGACGCGGAGCGACCGAAAGGGTTGCATCGGATCACGGGTTCGTGAACCCGAATAGCCATGGCTGAATTCAGTATCCGCCGTGGAATCGCAAAACCCATTTCTGACATTCCTGGAATGATACCGTTTGAAATCGACGATCCTCAAGTCGTTCTCAGGAATTCGTCGGGACAGGTCCCGGCAATTATCCAGACCTGACTCTGGCGACGCTTCCAGCGCGGCTGACAGACGGTTGCTGTCGCCCATGCAAACCGGTCGTCTCGTCCGTTCCCGGACATACTAGCTCAGGAATTGGGCGCCGCTCCTCAGCGGCGCCCAGGGATTAGGCTCTAGTGGGCAAAACCGTGACCGTCCCGCCCCGGCCCGTGCTCCCGGGCTTAGCGCCCAGCTAGCGTCGGGAACGCCGAACGGGGGCCAACAACAAGATCCGCCGCCGAGATTGGCGATCCATAAACCAGAGGGCGCGCGCATGGGCGGCGCGCGGGAGCAGCGCATGAAACTGATCATTGCGATCATCAAGCCCTTCAAGCTCGACGACGTGCGCGAAGCGCTCGCCG
>CAZTMF010000581.1:0-2384 GCA_964614675.1 uncultured Caulobacteraceae bacterium
TGATCGGGGGGCTCAGCCCTAATGCGCCGGACACGCCGCTCGTGCGGGCCCAGCGCGCCGCTCTGTTCACTCGTCGTCCTCCGCAGGCGCCCATCGCGCTTGTTCGCAATGGCAAGGAATTCAAGATCAGCGGCGATCAGAGCACCGTGCGCGCCGGCGAAGAGATCGAGGTGAAGACCGAAAGGCCGAAGGTCACGCTCAGCCTGGCCGAAATGGACCTGGGCTCCTGGGTCATGTTCGACCTGCCGGGTTTCACCAGCGCAGCCTCCGGAACGGAACAGGGCAGCATGGACGCGCTGCGCAAGGCGAAAGAGACGTCCTATTTCAGGAGCGGGAACGACCTCTGGGTCAAACTGGTCGTGAACAAGCCCCCGAAGCCGATTGTCCGTCCGACCGATCTGCAAGCCAGCATAGCGGTCAGCAGATAAGGACAGTGGCTTGGCCAATCAGCGTTTTTTGCTGTTAGCTATGCCTCATAAGTAGACGGGGCCTTGGGTCCCGTGGGGGAGGACCACTGCCATGGGCATGCAATCGCGCCTGCTTTGCGTTTCGTGGCTCCTGCCGGCGGCGCTCGTGCTCGGCGCGCCGGCTGCAGCCGGCGCTCAGGAAGACCACGCGGGCATGAAGATGCCTGGCGCCACCGCCTCGCCCGCGGCCAAGCTGTCGCGCTGGTCCGATCCCGCATCCTGGCCTGACGGCAAGGTTCCCCGCGCCGGCGACGCGGTGACCATCGGCAAGGACCGGAGCATCCTCCTCGATGTCAGCCCGCCGGCGCTGCGCAGCCTGACCGTCGACGGCAAGCTCAGCTTCTCCGACGCTCGGGATCTCGAGCTGAAGACCGAGTGGATCTACCTGGCCGGCGGCGAGCTCGACATCGGCAGCGAGGCCCATCCCCATACACGCAAAGCCACGATCACCCTGACCGACAACGTCAAGGACGAGAACATCAACACCATGGGTGACCGGGGCATCATGCTCCTGAAGGGAACCCTCAGCCTGCACGGCGACCGCAAGAACGCCTGGACCAAGCTCTCGGCGACCGCCAAGGCCGGCGCCGCCCGGATCCAGGTCCTCGACGCCTCGGGCTGGCGCAAGGGCGACGTCATCGTCCTCGCCTCGACCGACTTCGATCCCCGCCAAGCCGAGGAGCGCACCATATCCGCGATCAGCGGCGACACGCTCACGCTCGACAAGCCTTTGACCTACATGCACTTCGGCGAGGTCACCTTCGGCGTGGACGAGCGCGGCGAGGTCGGCTTGCTCAGCCGCAACATCAAGATCCAGGCTTCAGAGGACGCGGCGAAGAGCTACTTCGGCGGCCACATCATGGCGATGGCCGGCTCGAAAATGTACGTCGAGGGCATCGAGCTCAACCGCATGGGCCAGCACATGCACCTGGCTCGCTATCCCATCCACTGGCACATCCTGGGCGACGGCAAGGGCCAGTACATCAGGAACGCCGCGATCCACGACACCTACAATCGGTGCGTGACGGTGCACGGCACCAATGACCTCAGGGTCGAGAACAACGTGACCTACAACACCGTGGGTCACTGCTTCTTCCTCGAAGACGGCATCGAGCACGGCAATCGGTTCGTCCACAACCTGGCGATCCAGGTGAAATGCCACCCGACCAAGCCCTGCGCGCCGACCAATCTCGCCGCAAACGGAGAGAACAGCTTCACGTACGAAAATCGCATGACGTACCGGCTGGCCAGCTTCTCCGGCAAGGACACCCTGCTGCCGTCGGACAACACCGTGGCGGCTTACTGGATCACCAATCCGGACAATGTCTTCATCGACAACGTGGCGGCCGGTTCCGACGAGAATGGCTTCTGGTGGTCGCTGCCGGAACATCCGCAGGGCGCGTTCCTGAACTCGGACGCAGCCAAGGCCATCTGGCCGCGTCGAACCAGGATGGCGGAGTTCAGGGGCAACGTGGCCCACTCCAACTTCGACGGCTTCATGCTGGACCGGAACATCAACCCGGACAACACCTTCGGGCTGGCCGGTCCCTCGCACATGCCCAAGGAGAATCCCGCCGACCCCAAAAGCCCGAGCGTGGATTCGCTGCTCGTGGATCTGACCGCCTACAAGAACCGCAACGGCGGCGTGTGGGGCCGCGGCGAGCGGCACATCTACCGGAACCTGAAGACGGCGGACAACGCCATTGGCTTCACGCATTCGTCCGGCTCTTTCGGCGCCGACACCTTCACCTCGCTGGTCGTCGATTCGCTGTTCGTCGGCGAAACCGGGAACATCGGCAACCCCGTCACTCCGGAAGAAAAGGCTTACGGCCGCAGCCTGCCGAAACGCCTGATTCCCGATTTCCCGATCCGCGGCTACGAGTACTACGACTACCGTGTCGACGTGGCGAACACGAC
>CAZTMF010000582.1:0-2380 GCA_964614675.1 uncultured Caulobacteraceae bacterium
AGGAATAGGACCAGCGGCCCGAGACCCGGTAGCCGCCCTCGACGCGCTTCCAATCTCCGCCCGGAGGGGCGCGGTGCGGCGAGCGGAAGTCGCCCTCGGAGCCGAAGATCTCGGCCTGCACGGCCTCGGGGAAATGCGCGCCGACCACCACCGGGTGGGAGGAGGCGAGGGTGAAGCACCAGGCGGCGCCCGGGTGGCCGCGGCCGATCTCCATCACCACCCGGAGGAAGTCGGCGAACTCGAACTCGTAGCCGCCGAACATCCTCGGCTGCAGGATCCGGTAGAGGCCGGCCTTCTTGAAGGCCTCGTGCACCTCCTCGGTGTAGTGGCCGACCGCGTCGGCCTCGTCCTGCTGGGCGCGCAGCATGGGGATCAGCCCATGCGCCCGCTCGATCATCTTGGCGGCGGTCAGTCCCGGCTCAGGCTGGGGCAGATGAACCTTACGCCTGCCCGGAGCTTCTGCGAGCTCGACATGGGCCATGGGCCGCTCCTCCACTGAAACGCCGCGACCTTAGGGATGCATGCGGCTCTGCGCTAGCTTAGGATGCCCGGCCATGAACCTGCGTTTCGCAGCCTGCACCGCGGTCCTGGCGCTTTCGGCGGGGGCCGCCCACGGTCAGCCGGTCCTGTTGAGCCTCGATCCCGCGATGGCGGAGGCGTCGGCGGCCCGGATCGCTCCGCTGGACCTCTCTCTGGCCCGCAGCGCGGCCGGCTTCACCGATGCGCAGGCAGACGCCCTGAGGACGGGCGTCGCCCGAACCTCGGTGGATCAGCGTTTCAGTCAGCGGCTCACCGGCTCGCTGGGCTTCCTCTGCGATCCCCACGCAGCCATGCAGTACGACCGTGCGGCGGCGATGCCGGGCGCCGACCCGCAGGGCAAGTTCCTGGGCGCGAAGCTGAGCCTGGCGTTCAGATAGCGCCTAGGGCGCCGGCTCCTCCAGGTAGCGGCGCCTGACATGGCGCTTGAAGGCGTCGGCCGACAGGGGCGCGCCGGTGGCCTCGGTCACCAGGTCGGAGAAGGAGACCAGGCTCGCGCGCTCGTGCACCCGGGGGCGCACCCAGCCGAAATAGGGGCCGAAGTCGCCGCGGCCCAGGGCCGGCAGAATCTCGGGATCGTCGGCGTTGGCGCGTTCGAACAGCTGGGCCGCGAGAAGGGCGCCCATGGCATAGTTGGGGAAGTAGCCCACCAATCCGGCCGACCAGTGGATGTCCTGCAAGGCGCCCTTGGCCAGGCTGGGCGGCCGGCGACCCAGAAGGGTTTCGAACAGGTCGTCCCAGGCGCCCGGCAGGTCGGCGACCTTGAGGTCCCCCGAGATCAGCGCCTTCTCCAGCCGGTAGCGCATGATCACGTGGAGCGGATAGGAGAGCTCGTCGGCGTTGACGCGGATGTAGTCGTCGTCGAGCCGGCGGGTCGAGTTCAGCACGTTCGAGACCTCGTAGGAGCCGGCATCGCCGCCAAGCTCACCGGCCATCAAGGGCGCCAGCCAGGACAGGAACTCGCGACTGCGGCCGGCCATCATCTCCAGCGACAGGGACTGGCTCTCGTGCACGCTCATGCCGCGGGCCATCCCGCCCGGCCTGAAGGCGAAGGCGCGGGGCAGGTTGTGCTCGTACATGGCGTGCCCGGCCTCGTGCAGGGTGGCCATGATCGAGTAGCGCACGTCCTCGACGTCGTAGCGGGTGGTGAAGCGCACATCGCCCGGGCTGTGCGGCACCGAGAATGGGTGGGGGGCGGAATCGATGCGGAAGTGGTCCGGGTCGTGCCCGACCGCCAGGGCCAGCCGGTGGGACAGGGCGGCCTGGCGCTCGACGGGCGAGCGCGGATAGGGGATCGGATCCGGCCAGCGGGCCTGGCGCTCCAGCACCTCAGCGATCAGAGGCGGCAGGGATTCGGCCAGGTCGGCGAAGATCGGATCGACCAGGGCCTCGCCGACGCCAGGGTCGTATTCGTCCATCAGGGCGCCATAGTGGGTGGTCCCCAACGCCTCGGCCTTGGCCGCGGCGATCTCGCGGATGACCTCCAGCAGGTCCGCGAAAGGTCCGGCGAAGGCCTTGAAATCGTTCTCGGGCTTGGCCCGCTTCCAGATCGCCTGCAGCTCCTGGCTCATGCCGGCCTTGGCGGCCTGGAGCTCCTTTGGCGCGGCCGAGGCGTGCACCCAGGTGCGGCGCATCTCCCTGAGGTCGGCCTGCTCGTCCGGCTCCAGCTGGCCGGCCATCTCCTCGGCCTCCGAGAGCGCATCGTCCACGCCGTCGCCGCCGATCAGGTCCGCAGAGACCTCGGTCAGGGCAGCTACCTGCTGGCCCCGGGCCCAGGCGCCGCCCGAAGGCATGTTGGTCTGGGCGTCCCAGTTCAGCATCAGCTCGGCCGCCTTCAGCTTTC
>CAZTMF010000583.1:0-2375 GCA_964614675.1 uncultured Caulobacteraceae bacterium
ACCTACCGCAAGGCCAATCCGTCCGATCAGCCGATCATGATCCTGGCCCTGACCTCGCGCAGCCGCACGCCGGGCCAGATCTATGACTCCGCCTCGACCATCATCCAGCAGCAGCTGTCGCAGATCAAAGGCGTCGGCGACGTGGAGATCGGCGGCGGCTCGCTGCCGGCGGTGCGGGTCGAGCTCAATCCGCTGGCGATCTCGCGCTACGGCCTGAGCCTGGAGGACGTGCGCGCGGCCCTGGCCTCGGCCAACGCCAACCGCCCCAAGGGCATCATCGATAACGGCGCCCAGCGGCTGCAGATCTACACCAACGACCAGAGCACCAACGCGGTCGACTACAAGCCCCTGATCGTCGCCTATCGGGGCGGCTCGGCGGTACGGCTTCAGGACATCGCCGACGTCCAGGACAGCGTCGAGGACATCCATAACCTCGGCCTGTTCGGGTGCGGCCCGGCGGGCAGCGGCAAGGGCAAGACTCCCCGCCGCAGCCCGGGCGGCTTCGGCGGAGGCGGAAACCGCGGCGGCTTCGGCGGCGGTCAAGGCGGCTTCGGCGGCGGGAACTTCGCCGGCGGCGGCGGATCTGGCGGCGGCGCTGGCGGGTTCGGAGGCTTTGGCGGCAGGGGCGGGGCCTTGTCCGCGCCGAGCTCCGACGCCCCGCCCTTCACCTATCCCGGCCCGGCGCCCGCGCCCCCCGCCTCGGCGACGCCGACCTCCTCGTCTCCGGCCAGGTCCGGGGCCCGCGGCAACGCGGCCGACGCCGCGGCCGACGCCTTCATGTTCGGCGGCGGATTCGGCGGCGGCTCGGGCTTCAGGAGCGCCAACCGCGCCCCCGCGGCCGCCCCTCGCACCACAAACAGCGGGTTGATCACGGCCGCCGCCGCCTGCGCCAACAACCAGGGCCCCGCGCGCCAGGCGATCATCGTTCAGGTGCTGCGCCAGCCCGGCGCGAACATCATCGACACCGTCCAGCGGGTGATGAAGGCCCTGCCGACGCTCTCGGCGGCCCTGCCCCAGGACGTCAATCTCGCCATCGCGGTGGACCGCACCATCACCATCCGCGCCTCGCTCAGGGACGTCGAGCAGACCCTGTTGTTCGCGGTCTGCCTGGTGGTGCTGGTTGTCGCCTTCTTCCTGAAGAGCGCGCGGGCGACCATCGTCCCGGCCGTGGCCGTGACCGTGTCGCTGCTGGGCACCATCGGGGTGATGTACCTGGCGGGCTTCAGCCTCGACAATCTGTCGCTGATGGCCCTGACGGTTGCGACCGGGTTCGTGGTCGACGACGCCATCGTGGTGCTCGAGAACGTCAGCCGCCACATCGAGGAGGGCATGCCGCGCTACAAGGCCGCCCTCCAGGGCGCCCAGGAGGTCGGCTTCACAGTGATGTCGATCAGCATCTCGCTGATCGCGGTGTTCATCCCGATCCTGTTCATGGGCGGCATCGTCGGACGCCTGTTCCGCGAGTTCGCCATCACCCTGTCGGTGGCGATCGTGATCTCGCTCGTGATCTCGCTGACCACCACGCCGATGATCTGCGCCTACATGCTGCGCCCGGATCAGGAGTCGGGACGCCGCCCGCCCGGCTGGTGGTCGAAGTCGTCCGACTGGTTCTTCGGCGGCCTGCGCCGAGCCTACGAGAAGGCGCTGGACTGGGCGCTGGACGAGGGGCCGGTGGCCCTCGCCATCCTGATCTGCACCATCGTGCTGAACATCTATCTGTTCACTATCGTGCCCAAGGGCTTCTTCCCGCAGCAGGACGTGGGCCTGCTGAACGGCGGCATGCAGGCCGACCAGTCGAGCTCGTTCCAGATCTCCAAGCAGCGGCTGCAGCGCTTCGTCGGCATCGTCCAGCGCGATCCGGCGGTGCAGACCGTGGTCGGCTTCGTCAACGGGGGCCGCGGCGGCGGGGGCGGCGGGTTCGTGTTCCTGTCGCTGAAGCCGCGGGGCCAGCGCGACGGCGGCGGCCAGGACCTGATGGGCCGGCTGCGGCCGCAGTTCGGCCGCGTGACGGGCGCCAACATGTTCCTGCAGCCGGTGCAGGACATCCGCATCGGCGGGCGCCAGGGCAACGCCAGCTACCAGTACACCCTCGAGGGCCCGGACCTGACCACCCTGCGCACCTGGGCGACCAAGCTGTCGGAGGCGATGAAGACAAATCCGGTGCTGACCGACGTCAATACCGACCAGGAGGACCACGGGCTCGAGAGCTTCGTGAACGTCAACCGCGACACCGCCGCCCAGCTCGGCCTGACCGCCCAGGAGGTCGACAACACCCTCTACGACGCCTTCGGCCAGCGGCAGGTCTCGACCATCTACAAGGCCCAGAACCAGTACCATGTGATCATGGAGGCGGCCGCGCCCTACGTTCAGGACCC
>CAZTMF010000584.1:0-2361 GCA_964614675.1 uncultured Caulobacteraceae bacterium
CTCAGCAAGAGCTGAGGCGGGGCCGGACTGCTAAACAGGCTCGAGCCGCGCCAGCTCGCCGTGGCGGGCTGTGAGGCGCATCGGCTGGCCGCGGATCCACAGACGGTCGACCTCGATCGCCTCCCAGCCGAAGGGCAGCTGCGCCGGGGCTTTCGCCCAGTCCTGAACCGGCCCGTCGCCGGGCTCCAGGCGGGTGAAGCCGAGGAGCAATCCTTGCAGGAAGCCGCCGAGGTTGGCGAAGAACGGCCCCGCGCGCGGCTGCTCGGGAAACCTGTCCGACCGATACTCCAGGGTCTGCATGAAGCGGCCGACGCAGAACTTGCCGTAGCCGTCCTCCAGGAGCTGCAGCGACCGGCGGCGGTCGCCGGCATAGGACGCCCAGACGCCGTAGAGCGCCGACAGCATCGGGCTGCCAATGTAGTCGTCCGCCAGGTCGAGATAGAACTCGAGCGTGGCCTGCCGCACCTCCGGCTCCAGGTCGAAACCCAGCGGGAAGATCCCCATCAAGGGATCGGGCGTGCCGCCCTTCTCCTCGTTGCTGCGGAATCCGTCGTGGGAGACGACCAGCGATCCCCGCATCGGGATGGCCATGTGGTCGGCGATGTCCCGCCAGCGCGGATCGGCCGGCTGGCCCAGGCTGTTCGCGGCCTGGATCGCGGCGCGAAGGACCACGACCGCCGACATGTTGGTGAAGGCTGGATTATCCGCTTCCGTGACCCGTTCGGCGATGCCCATGGCGGCGGCGAACTCGTATCCGCGCCGGCCGTGGGTCACGCGGCTCACGATCCAGTCGGCCACGCCCGCCAACACCGGCCAGGCCTTGTTCCGCAAGAACCTGAGTTCGCCGGTGATATGGGCGTGGACCGCGAAGGCCCGAGCCACGTCAAGGGAGATATGGTCCTCATGCCAGGACGCCGATCCCGGCATGGGCGCGGCTTCCTGGCCGGTGGAGGGGGCGCTTTCCCACGGGAACTGGGCGCCGCGCCGGCCGCGCAGGCGGGCGTTGTGTTCGGCGGCGGCGAGGTTGCGGAACCTGTAGTCGAGGATGCTGTCGGCCGCGCCCGGCTGCAGCAGGGACAGGACCGGGACCACGAAGGTCTCGATGTCCCACATCACGTGGCCATAGTAGTAGTGGTAGTCGTGCCAGGTCGCGAGACCGAAGATCGAGGTCGAGGCCGGCGACCCGATGTGGGTCGAGCTCATCAGATAGAAGTAGGCGGCATCGGCCAGGGCCTGCCAGCGCGGCTCGGCCCCGTCCAGCCGGATGCGGCCCTTCCAGAGCTCTACCCACGCCAGGCGATTGGCTCGCCTGACCTCATCGAAGCCCTGTTTCCTGGCCAGGGCGACCAGACGCACGGCCTGGAAGTCGGGCTGCTCGTGCATCGCCTTCGGGACCAGGCTCGCCATCTGGCGAAGCCGGTACCGGCGGCCGGACCGACCGCGGGCGCCGACTTCGGTCATCAGGCGCTCGCCATGCATGGGGCCGCGCTCCATCTCGATCTCGCCAGCGCCGAGGAACTCGGTGACGTAGGCGATGCCGCAGGTGGAAATGCCGCCGGCGCTCTCCCACAGCATCACCCCGTCGCAGGCCGGCTCCGCCTCGCCCGGGGTGTCGCGCAGATGGCGCAAGGCCCTGCCTTCGGCCTGGCTGGCGTCGACGATCGCCCTGACGCGCAGGTCGCACGCCTTGTCGAGCTCGATGGCGATCTCCTGGCAGACGATTGTCGGGCTCTCGCGGCTGCAGAAGGTCACGACTTCGACGCGGGCGGTCGGGCCGCCCGCGGTGAACACGAACCGGCTGCGCAGCTCGCCCGTCTCGAAGTCGTAGGCCTGGTCCACCACGCTCGCTCGGTGCGGGGCGTCGGAGAGCCAGACGCCGTTGAGCTGGATGTCCGCGGCCAGGGGATAGGGGGCGACCGCCGCCGCTTCGATCCGGCGCTGGGCATGCTCACCGGCATAGCCGCTTATGAGCGCCATGCCGGCGTGGAGCGGAATCTCGCGCACCCGCAGGCCGACCACGCCGTTCGCCGCATAGGCCGGCAGATCGCCGTCGGCGCTGTCGTCGACCGGGGGTGGACTCATCGGAGTGTTCATCGGGTCGCCTCCATTTGCGGCCACGTAACCGCGCCTGGGGCCTATCGTTCCGCCAGGGCGACGGTGGGCGGAGTTGAGGTGTTGGGCGGGGCCCGCACTCGCTCTAGGCTCCGATTCCGGAGCGGGGGCCGTCCATGAACTTCCTGACGCGGCGCAAGTCGATCGACGGCATGGCCGAGGCGCACGAGGGCCATCGGCGGCTGAAGCGCACTCTGTCCTGGCCGCATCTGGTGGCCCTGGGCGTCGGCGCCATCGTCGGCACCGGCA
>CAZTMF010000585.1:0-2354 GCA_964614675.1 uncultured Caulobacteraceae bacterium
GGCGGCGGCGGCCTGACGGGAAGGGGGGCGGCGTTCGGCGTGAACAACATCACGGCCATGGTCGCGGACCCGACCAGCGGCTACGTCTATTTCGCGACATCCACCGGCTATATCTACAAGTGGAACGCAGAGGCGGGCTCGACCGCCCTTTCCGCCCATGTGGGAACGAACCTTACGTCCCTCGCCCTGTCGGCGGACCACACCTTCCTGGTGGCGGGAGAGGCCAACGCCACGACGGATCAGCCGCTCCGGTTCGAGAAGGTCGCCGCCTCCGACCTCTCGTCCACGCCGATCCAGCTCCCACTGGAATCCGTCTACCCCGACACTGCCTTTTCGCCCTATCGATACGGGGTCTATTCGCTCGCGCTGACCCCCGACAACAAGGTCATCTACAACGCCTCGTACGCCCTGTCGGGATACGTGCCCGTCGGAGAGTTTTCCCTGTCCAACCCGGCGGGGGTCAACTTCTGGGGAGCGTCGGATTACCTTTCCTCCGGCTGGATGTTCTCTTCCGAGGACAATCGGTACGTTGTTGTTGCAGACCAGTATTTCAGCCCATCCGACATCACCATATTTGACGCCAGCACCGGCACGGCGGCGCAGACCCCGTTCGACTCCCTCCGCGGGACGACTTACGGAACGGTATCCCTCAGCGCTGCAGCCGGGCTCGTCGCCTATGACGACACAACCCTGCGCGTCATCGACCTCACCGGTCACCTGGTCCACCAGATTACCGATTACAACAGCGGCGGATTCCTCGCTTCCGCAACCGCCTTCCTTCCGGGCGGCCACCAGCTCCTGGCGTGGGACACCACCAACAATCTGCTGAGAGCCTACGACACCCAGACCTGGGCGCAGGTCGGCTCCTTCGCCATGCCGGCCTACGTCTTCAGTGGCAAGACGTCGCCCAATATGGAAGTCGGCGACAACGGCCAATTCCTCTATCTCTTGGGCAACCGGCAATCGATCGACCTTGCCGCCAACCTGTCGCTCACCGTTACCGGCGACGGAGCAGACAACACGGTCTACGGCGGCCCTGGCGCTGACAGCCTGTCCGGGGCCGGGGGCAACGACATCCTCGACGGCGGCGGGGGTAACGACACTTTAAACGGGGGTCCCGGGACCGACACCGCGACATACTCGGACGCGACGTCGGGCGTATCGGTCAGCCTGCTTCTGCAAGGCGCGCCCCAGAACACCGGCGGAGCCGGCTCGGACACCCTGATCTCCATCGAGAACCTTACGGGATCGGCGTTCAACGACCATCTGGTCGGCGACGCCAACGACAACGTCATCGACGGCGGCCCCGGCGATGACGTTCTGGATGGTGGCGGCGGCGTCAATACGGTCAGCTACGCCTCGGCTACCGCCGGCGTCATTGTCAGTCTGGCGCTGCAAGGCGCGGCCCAGAACACCCAGGGCGCTGGAACCGACACCCTGTCGAACTTCCAGAACCTGACCGGCTCGGCCTACCACGACATCCTGATAGCGGCGAGCTCCGGTTCGATTCTCAACGGCGGCGGCGGCGGCGACGAGCTCTACTCCGGTCCGGGAAACGATGTCCTGAACGGCGGAGAAAGCAACCAGTACAATGAGGCGTTCTATTCGTCCGCAAACTCCGGCGTGACGGTGAACCTGCAGATCACCGGGCCGCAAAACACGGGCGGCGGGGGGACGGATACGCTGATCAACATCCAGGGCCTGCAGGGGTCGCCGTACAACGACGTCCTGACCGCCAGCACGACCGGTTCGCAGCTCTCAGGGAATGGCGGCGATGATCTGCTCATCTCAGGGCCGGGAAACGACACCATCTACGGTGGGCCGGGGAACGACACCGTCGTTCTGCACGAAACCCTGGCCGCAACGACCGTCACGCCGGGCCTCAGCGGCGCCTATTACAACGGACCGGACGGGAACGATTTCGTCGGCATCGATGTCGAGATCGCCCGGTTCAACGACGCCCAGGTGGTGATCGGGACGGGGGCGGAGACCCTCACAGCGCGGGCCGGTGGCGACAAGCTCGTCGGCGGCGGCGGCGATGACGTGCTCAACGGCGGTCCTGGCAACGACGTCATCGACGGCGGGGCTGGCAATGACACCGCGGTCTTCTCCGGGAACTACGCCGCCTACACCATCACCTTGCACAGCGGGGTGGTCACCGTCTCGGGCCCGGACGGCACGGACACCCTGACCAATATCGAGAACCTGCACTTCGCCGACCAGACCGTGCTGGTCTCCAGCTTCGTCCCGGGCCTGAACCTCAACGGTACGGGCAACCCCGACGTCATGACCGGCGGTTCGGGCGACGACACCATCAACGGCCGCGCCGGCAACGACACCCTGAGCGGCCTCGG
>CAZTMF010000586.1:0-2354 GCA_964614675.1 uncultured Caulobacteraceae bacterium
CCAGGTGCGACGAATCATTGGTCGTCAGTGATTTTGCGCCATGCTCCGCTGGACTGGGGAGGGTTGGGGTCGGAGAAATTGATTTTGGTTCGCGGCAGCACGACGAGGTCGACGCGGCGGTTGGTACCACGGCCTTCGGCGGTATCGTTGGGCGCCACCGGCGAGTCCTTGCCATAGGAAATGGTCGACATCCGGCTGAGCGCCACGCCCTGCTGGTTCAGGAACTTGCGCACGGCCTCGGCCCGCTCTTCGCCCAGTTTCTCGTTGTAGTCTTCGCCGCCCTTGGCGTCGGTGTGGCCCTGGATTTCCAGATAGACGTTGCGATTCTCGCTCTTCAGCCGCTCGGCCAGCTCGCTGAGCCGGGCCTGGGCCTCGGTCGACAGGGCGTGCACATCCGTCGGGAACTTCACCGAATCGTCGGAGAGGACCACCTGATAGAGGAACTTGCCTTCGGCCAGCTTGTGGGCGGCGTTCGCCCGATCCAGCGCGTCGCGGGCGGTGCCCTTCGCCTCCTGGGCGGTGCTGTCCACCTGGCCCACGCGGGCATCTTCGGCCGCCACCTGATCGCGTACGAAACCCTTTGTGGCGCATCCGCTCATCGCCAGAGCCGCTAAGGCCGACGCGCAACAGAACGCGCTCGCCTTCAGGATGGATTTGGTCAAGACGTAGTCTCCCTTTCGTCTACGCGCAGATCGCCAGAACGCGCGCATTGATGTCGCAGGCTTACGATGACACGGCGATGGCGGGAAGATGGCCACAACACGGCGTCATAACCTTGGGGCCGGCGCCAAAATGACGACGTGTATGCATGATGTGCTGCACGGTCTGTCGTCAGAGTCGCGATTCGCATGAACAGCCGAAGCAGCGCCAGGGGCGCGGGGCGCACGGCCCCAGAGGGCCGCCCCCGCCTTCGCCGGTCCCATCGCGCGGCCTCCGCCAGCATCGCCATCGCCGTCCATCTGGCGATCCTGTTCCTGCTGGTCCGCTCCCTGCCGCGGCCGCCTGTGATGCGCGAACCGGATGCCGTGACGGTGAGTCTGGTCGCGCCGATCCCCGTTCCCACACCGCCCCCGCGCCCTCAGCCGCCGCGACCGGCGGCGTCCAGGGCCTCCGGACCGCAAAGCCCGCCCACGGCCGCGCGTCCGCCTCCCCTCGCCAGGGCCGCAGCGCCGCGCCGGACCCTCGCCCAGGCTCCTTTGCCGATTCCGGCGGCCCCGGCGGCGGTGATGCAGCCCGGTGTTTCCGAGGCGGAGCTCGCCGGCGCCATCACGGCCGGATCGGGCGCCGGCGACGGCGGCGGAGAGGGCCGGCGTTGCGACATGGTGCGGCGGCTCCAAGCAGCTTTACGACGCGACGCCCGCGTGCAGGCCGCGGCGGCGGAGGTCCGCCGGGCAGGGCCTCGCGCGGTCCTGATCTGGAACGGCGACTGGATCCAGAGCGCGGGCGAGGCGGGCAAGGGCCTTGCCGGCGTCCGCCAGGCGATCTCGCTCGAGGTCGCCTTCGCGCCGGAGGCCTGCCGCGCCCAGCCGGTCCACGGCCTGGTGCTGATCACCCTGAACGACGCGCCCGGCTCGGCGCGCCTGGTCCTGGGCGGCGGCGTCTGGCGCTGGTCAGATCTGCTACAGCTGCGCTGAGCAACGGAACTCGCCACCGATGAAACACGGACGTCGGATCGGACGCGCGCTCGGCTGGGTCGTGCTGGCGGCCTCGCTGGGTCTTTCCGCCGCCACCGCGCAACCCGCGCCGCCCAGCGCTTCGCCACAGCCATTCAGGATCTCCCCGGCCGATCCTGCGCTGGGCGCCCTGATCGCGCCGGGCGCCAGGCTGAAGACGGTCGCCTCAGGCTTCGGATTCTCCGACGGGCCCGTCTGGATCAGGGGCCAAGGCGGCGCGCCCGGCTATCTCCTGGTGAGCAGCATCATCGGAAACGTCATCTACAAGGTGACGCCGGACGGCCGGGTCTCGATCTTCCTCGACAAGGCCGGCTACAGCGGGACCGACTTCGCCCACGACGGCAAGCTCGCCTTCTTCGCCCGCATCCACATGATCCTGATCGGGCCGAACTGCACCGGCGTCGACGGGCAGGGACGCCTGGTCTGGTGCGCCGGCCAGGACCGGGCGCTCAAGCGGCTCGAGACCGATGGCTCGCGCACCGTGCTGGCCGACAGTTTCGACGGGAAGCGATTCAACGGTCCCAACGACGTGGCGATCGCCCCTGGCGGGGCCATCTACTTCACCGACTCCGACGTCGGCCTCAGGGGCGGGATCAACGGCGGCCTGGCCGAGATGCCCGATGCGGTCTGGATGTGGAAGGACGGCAAGGTCACCCAGGTGGTGAGCCGCGCCGAGCTCGG
>CAZTMF010000587.1:0-2344 GCA_964614675.1 uncultured Caulobacteraceae bacterium
CCAGCCAGGTCGGCTGCACCCTGAACTGCACCTTCTGCCACACCGGCACCCAGCCGCTTGTGCGCAACCTGACAGCCGCCGAGATCGTGGCCCAGGTCCAGGTGGCCCGCGACGACCTCGGCGAATGGCCCTCGCCCCGCGAGGACCGCGAGCTCTCGAACGTCGTGTTCATGGGCATGGGCGAGCCGCTCTACAATCTGGACAACGTCGCCGAGGCCATCGACATCCTCTCGGACAACGAGGGCGTCGGCATCTCCCGCCGGCGGATCACCGTCTCGACCTCGGGGGTGGTCCCCGACCTCCATGCGCTGGGCGAACGGACCCAGGCCATGCTGGCCATCTCGCTGCACGCCACCAACGACGCGTTGCGCGACGAGCTGGTGCCGATCAACCGGCGCTATCCGATCGCCGAGCTGCTGAAGGCGATCCGGGCCTATCCGGGCCTCTCCAACGCCAAGCGGGTGACCTTCGAATACGTGATGCTCAAGGGCGTCAACGACAGCCCGGCCGACGCCAAGGCCCTGGTCCAGCTGATCAAGGGCATCCCGGCCAAGATCAACCTGATCCCCTTCAACCCCTGGCCCGGCAGCCCCTACGAATGCTCGGACCGCAAGATCATCGAGGCCTTCGCCGCGATCGTGAACCGCGCCGGCTACGCCGCCCCGGTGCGCAAGCCCCGCGGCCGCGACATCCTCGCCGCCTGCGGCCAGCTCAAGTCCGAAAGCGAGAAGCTCCGCGCCAGCGCAAGGCGCAAGGCCGCTCCGGAAGGTTGATCGCCTTGAGGGCGTCGCCCGTATGCGTCCGGCGGCGGAGCGTGCTACCCATCCGCGCCCGCTTCTGAGACACGCATGACGCCCGAGATCCAGGCCTTCTCCGCCGGCTTTCCCGCGACCCTCGCCCATGCGGCGGTGAGCCTCATCCTGCTGGGCGTGGGCGCGGTGATCTACGCCCTGATGAGCCCGCACCGCGAGATCCAGGAGATCCGCGACGGCAACGCCGCGGCCGCCGTCTCCTTCGGCGGCGTGCTGCTGGGACTGGCCGTGCCGCTGGCCTTCTCCCTGACCGCCTCGACCTCGATCGAGGAGCTCGGCCTCTGGGGCGTGGCCATCGTGGCGGTGCAGCTTCTGCTCTTCCGGGTGGTCGACTTCGTGCTGAAGGGCCTGCCCCAGCGGGTGCAGGAAGGCGAGGTGCCGGCGGCCGTGGTGCTGGTCTCGGCCAAGATGGCCTGCGCCCTCCTGCTCGCCGCCGCCGTCGCAGGCTGATGGCCCTCTTCTCCAGGTCCTCGGATCTGTTGCTGTACGGCGGGGCGGTGGTCCTGCTGATGGCCCTGGCCTTCTCGCAGCAGGAGCGCGCCGACGCGCCGGCCGCCCCCCCGCCGGTCCCCGGCGACACCACCGCGCCGGGCCAGAGCGCGACGCTCGGACCCGCCCAGGGCAAGCACCTGCCGCCCCAGGCGCTGGAGCAGGCTTCGGGCACCGCCTTCTCGGTCTCCGAGGCCGGGGTCTGGATCACCGCCCGCCATGTGGTGGCGGGCTGCCGCCGGGCGGCGGTGCTGGTCTCGCCGGACCGGGGCGTCCAGGCCAGGGTCGTGTCGAGCCGCGGCGCGGACGTGGCGGTGCTGATCACCCAGGGCGGGGCGCCGCCCCTGCCGCTGGCCCTCAGCTATCCCCTGGACAGGGGCCAGATCGCCTTCCATCCCGGCTATCCGCGCGGCCAGGCCGGCGAGGCCGCCAGTCGCTATCTCGGCGGCTACTTCCTGCCCAGCGCCCACCGCGGCGGGCGCGCCCAGCCGGTGCAGGCCTGGGCCGAGGTGGGCAAGACCGACGGCCTGAAGGGGAGCCTCGCGGGCCTCTCGGGGGCCCCGGTCCTGGACTCCAAGGGTCAGGTGGTGGGCGTGACCCTGGCGGAATCCCCCCGTCGAGGCCGGATCTATTCGGCGCCGCGCCGGGCCATCCGCGCCGCCCTCGCCGCGGCGGGCCAGAAGCCGGCCGTCTTCGCCCAGGGCCAGCCGATCACCACCGACAACTACGGCCGCGCGGCCGACGGCCTCAGGCGCAGCCTCAGCGTCGCAGAGGTGGTCTGCCTGGACTGACCTGATCTGGGCGTCAGGCCGCGTCTGCTATATGCCCGCCGCCATGCCCTGGACCGCCACCGTCCTGACCATGTTCCCCGAGGCCTTCCCCGGCCCGCTCGGCGTGTCGCTGATCGGCACGGCCATGACCGAGCAGGACCTGTGGCGACTCGAAACAGTGGACATACGGAGGTTTTCGACAGATAAGCGCGGCTTCCTGGACGACACCCCTGCGGGCGGCGGTCCGGGACAAGTGATGAGAGCGGACGTCAT
>CAZTMF010000588.1:0-2332 GCA_964614675.1 uncultured Caulobacteraceae bacterium
CGATCGTCGACGATCGCCAGCGCCCGACCCGCCAGGCGGTTGAACAATGTCGACTTCCCGACATTAGGACGGCCAACAATGGCGACCTTCAGGGGCATTCGCTGGCAATTTCTCTTTCCGCGTCCCCGCGATGGCGGGGATCCAGGTGTCTTACCCAATTTCCGACCGGATCGGAAAAAGCCTGGGCTCCCGCTCCCGCGGGACTGAGCGGAAGCGGGCTGGTTCGTCTACCGGATCGCGACCAGCTCGGCCTTGTCGGTCACCACATAGAGCATGCCGTTCATGGCGATCGGGCCGATCAGGGCGGGTCCGCCAAGGTCGATCTGGGACTGCACCGCTCCGGTGTGGGGATCCAGCGAGATCGCGCGGCCGTGGTCGGAGACCACGATGAGGCGGCCGGACGCCAGGATCGGGCCGGAGAATATCGCCCGCGCCTTGCGCTTCTTGATGCCCTTGTTGAGGTCGGTGATCCAGTAGACCTGTCCGTTGTCGCGCGAGGCGCAGACCACCGTTCCGGCCTGATCGACGACATAGACCACGTCGCCCGCAGGCCAAGGCGTGGAGATGGTGGTGACCGGCAAGATCCACTTCGCCTGGCCGGTTCTCAGGTCCACGTTGGCGAAGACGCCCGAATGGCTGCCGGCGAACACGGCGCCCGAGAAGATCACGGGCCGGCCGGCGATGTCGCGGATCTCGGAGATGGCGTTGGTGCGGCTGGTGCGCGAAAGGGTGATGCTCCACTCTTCGTTGCCGTTGGCGGTGTTCAGGGCCACGAGTTCGCCGGAGGCGAAGGGCGCGATCACGGTGCCGGGGGACGGCGTGGGGCTGGACGCCTTCAGGATGCGCGCCGGCTCGGTCAGGCCTTGATAGGTCCAGTCCTGGGCGCCGGTTTCGGCGTTATAGGCCTCGATCTCGTCATCGACATTGATGGCCATCACCCGGCCGTCGGAGACGGCCGGAGCGCCATGGATCGGGGAATCGACGTTGGTGCGCCAGATCTTCTTGCCGGTGGCGGCGTCGACCGCGGCGACGAAGCGGTAGCCGGAGGTGACGTAGAGACGTCCGGAATCGAAGGCCAGGCCGCCGCCGAAACCCTCGCGATCGCGGCGGGTGCGCTCGGCCATGTCCACCGACCAGACCCGGCCGCCGGTGTCGGCGTCATAGGCGGAGACGTGGGCCTCGGCGTCCATCACATAGACCCGGCCGTCCGCCGCCACGGGGGGCGCGGTGAGGTGCAGCTTGCGGTTGGACCCTTCTCCGATGCCGCGCTTCCAGGCGATGCGGAAGTCCTTGCCCGCGTCGAGGTTCTCGATCCACTGGCCGGGCGCGCCAAACGGCTGGGGCCAGGACGCGACGGGCTGAGGATCGGGCAGGAAGAAGCTCTGCCCCTTCAGGGCGTCGGAGATCTCGAGCTTCTGGTTGAAGGCGATCAGCGGAATCCGCTCGCCCTCGGCCGCCTTGATCTTGTTCTCGTCGTTCTTGTGGAACGGATTGACCTTCTCGACCGTGCTGCAGCCGGCGACGCCGGCGCCGATGACGACGATGGCCGCGAGCGCCAGGGCGTTGCGGGCTTTCATTGAGCGGCTCCGGTCTGCGGAAGGGCTTGGGACAGGTTCGGCGCCGGAGCCGGCGCGGGAGGAAGATCGTGTGCGATCGCCACGGCCTGGGGCAGGCCGGCGGCGGCGCCGGAATCGATGGCGAGGATGGCGGCCTGGGCTCTCTGGCGCTCGCCTTGGGTTGCGTCGGGCAGGAGTTGCATCACCTGGAAGTCGGCGCGCGCCTCCTGGATTCGGCCAGCCCTGAGCTTGGCCATGGCCAAGGCCTCGCGGGCCGCGGCGGAATAGGGGCGCTTTGAGTCGATCAAGGGCGTCAGCCTCTCCTGCAAAGCTGGATAGGGGGCGGTGTCCAGCAGAGCGAAGGCGGATTTGAGGCGAGCCATGTCGCCGATCAACGGCGTGGGCGCAGCCTGGGCGGCCTTGTCGAACAGCGCCACCGCTTCCTGGGTCTTGCCCTGCTGCAGGCGGATGCCGCCCTGCTGCATCAGCGCCAGGGACTTGTAGCCCCGCGACGGGGTGTCGGCCGCCTGGCCGAACTGGACGAAGGCTTTGGCGGAGTCGCCCTTGGCCATGGTGTCCATCGCCGTGGCGTAGGCCTGCGAGGCCTGGGAATCCTCGTGGGCGCGCCAGCTCTGATAGCCCCAGGCGGCCAAGGCGACGACCAGCGCGGCCAGTGCGACGCCGACCGCCCACGGCCATCCCTTGAGGAACAGCTGGCGGTATCGATCCGAGCGGAGCTGCTCCTCGATCTCTTCAAGAAAGTCGGTCAAACGCTG
>CAZTMF010000589.1:0-2330 GCA_964614675.1 uncultured Caulobacteraceae bacterium
CGTCGAAGGCCGGATCGCCCCACCAGGCGGTCTCGGCGTCCAGGAACACCGGGCCGGCCGGTCCCATCAGGATGTTCTTGGGCGTGGCGTCGCCGTGCACGAGGCCGATCTTGAGGCTCGCGGTGCGGGAAGCGATGGCCTCGATTTCCTTGGCGACCTCGGGGCGGCGGCGGGCGGCGGCGAGGAGATAGGCGTCGATCCGCAGGGCGTGGAAGCCTTCGTCCGAGGCGAACTCCGCGGAGAGGCCCGGCTCGGCGGCGCTGGCGGAATGGATGCGGCCCAACCGCTCGCCGACCTGCGCCGCGAAGCCCACATCCACGCGCCCGGCCAGCATCTCGGCCTTCCAGAGCAGATGGTCTTCGGGCGGCAGGAAGGCCATGGCCAGGAGCCGCTTCTCCGGATCGAAGGCCAGGGGCTCGGGCGCGGCGTCGGGAATCCAACGGCGGACGGTGGAGAACCAGCGCCATTCGTAGAGGTTGCGGTCCGGCGGCGCCTCCCAGTCGTCCTTCACCCTGAGCTTTGGCAGGGCGCGCTTCACGCAGAGGGTCCGGTCCGGAAGATCCACCCGCCAGATGTCGGAGGAGACGCCGCCGGAGAGGACGGTCCAGGTCTGCGGCTCGCCCGCGCGGGCGAAGCGGTGCTGGACGAGGAAGTCCTGCAGGTCTTGAGAGCCCGTTTCGGAAGGGGTCATCTCAAACGCCGCTCATCCCGGCGAAGGCCGGGACCCAGGACAGGTCAGAACCGGCCCGCCCGCAATTGGGAGCAGCGGACCCGCTGCGAATCCTTGCTTCAATCCCTGCGTCACTTGTCCTGGGTCCCGGCCTTCGCCGGAATGAGCGGAAGAAGGCGGAGCTCAATACCCCAGCTCCAGATCGACCACGTTCCGCAAGGGCTGGCCCGCGCGGTAGCGGTCCAGGTTGTCGAGGAACAGGGCCGCGGCGCGCTTGTAGAACTGCTGCGAGACCGCCGAGCTGTGGCTGGTGAGCAGCGCGTTCGGGGCCGTCCAGATCGGATCATCCCTGGGCGGCGGCTCAGGCTCGGTGACGTCGAGGAGGGCGCCGCCGAGCCGTCCGTCCTTCAGAGCCGCCACCAGCGCCGGCTGATCGATCATGAAGCCGCGGGCGATGTTGACGATGCGGGCGCCGGGCTTCATCGCCGCCAGCTCCGCCTCGCCGATCATGGCCCGGGTCTCGGACGTCGAGGCGGCCGCCACGATCACCCAGTCGAACTCGCCCAGGCGCGGGCGCCAGTCTTCCGGCCCGATCACCCCTGGCTCGTCAGAGGTATGGCGGCGCACGCCGGTGACCTCCACCTCGAAGGCCTGGAGCCGCCGGCCGATCTCGCGGCCGATGGACCCGTAGCCGACGATCAGCGCCTTGGCGCCGACGAGATCGCCCCCGCCGAAAAGCCAGGGCGCCCAGCGGCGCTCCTCCTGGAGGCCCATCAGGTTCTTCAGGTTCTTGATCAGGGCCAGCATGCCCATCACCACGAATTCGGCCATGGCCGGGGCGGCGAGGCCCGCGCCATTGGTGAAGACGAGCCCCCGCTCGCGCATCCGCGCCAGGGGCCAGGTGTTCACGCCGGCCTGGATGGTGTGCACCCACTTGAGACTCGGCCCGGCTTCGACCGCACGGGCCTGCGCCGATCCGTCCAGGATGTTGATCCACGCGACCTCGGCCCCACGCATCGCCGGGGACTCTTCAGGCGCGGCGTCATACCAGCTGACGTCGAGGTCCTTGGGCAGCCCGGGCTCGACGTCGCCGCGGACGGACTGCGGCAGGGCGAGCTTCAACGTCCCGGCCTTATTTGCCGGCCGCGCGGACCATGTCGACCACGCCCGGGATCGAGGCCTCGTTGATCGGCGCCATGATGTGGACGCCAGAGACGCCCGGCACCTCGGCCAGCTGCAGGATGATCTCGGCGCAGATCTTCTGGCCCTCGGCCTTGCCGTTCTCTGCCTTGTCCATGCGGTCGATCACCCAGTCGGGCATGACGACGCCGAACAGGTTCTCCTTGATCCAGCGCGCCTGCTTGGCGGACGCGGGAGGGCAGACGCCGACGATGTACTTCAGCTTGCCGCCGAGGCCATTGTCCTCGAGGCGCTGGAAGTAGCGGCGCAACACGTCGGCATCCATGCAGAACTGGGTCTGGGCGAACTGGCCGCCCGCCTCGACCTTCTGGGCGAGGCTCTTGGGGGTCCAGCCGTCGGGCGGATCGATGGGGGCGTCGGCCACGCCGATGAACCAGCTGGGATTGCCGGCCACCTTGCGGCCGTGCGGCAGCTCGCCCTTGTCGCGGATGTGGGCGGCGGTGGCGATCAGCTCGGCGGA
>CAZTMF010000590.1:0-2318 GCA_964614675.1 uncultured Caulobacteraceae bacterium
GGAGGGGATGATCGAGCGGACCTCCGTCTTCACTGTCCATCTGGACCGCGAGAACCTGCTGGCGAACGTCGGCGACGTGATCGAGATCCTGCGCCGGGAGGGCGTCAGTTGAGCTCCGCGATTTCCCGGACGAGACGAACCCGATCCTCGCCGGCCGCATGATGCCCTAGGATCGGCGTCGGAACGCTGACCGGGGGGCTCAGGCGATGGACACTCGGATATCCGACTTCAGCCTGGCGAGCATGGCGGCCCTGGCCATCTTCCTGGGCGTCATGATCCCCTGGTCGCTGTGGCACATGCTGCGGTCGGCCGGCCGCGCGCTCGGGGGCAAGGGGCTGCCAGCCGACCCCTGGCTGACTGCGATCGGGCTGATGACGCTGGCCTGCGCCGTCCTGGGCGGCGGCGTGGCGGTCTACGGCGATCGCACCCAGCGGCTGCTCAACGCCTCGGCGGCGCTGACGATCGCGCTCCTGTTCTTCGCCCTCCCGGCGGTCTTCCAGGTGCTCCGGGCCTGGAGCAGCCAGCATGGCCACAAGGCCAGGGTGCTGAGCCATCCCCTGGTGCTGCTGGCGATCCTGTCGCTGCCGGCCAGCATGGCCATACCGACCACAGCGCTGATGCGGGCCGCGGACGCGGTCCAGCCGGCTGTCGCGCCTGCCGACAATCCCGCGGCCGCCCTCGTCGACGAGCGCTTCTTCACCGACAGCGAGATCGTGAACGACCCGGAGGACTACCCCGCCGCCCAGGTGCTCCAGCGTTATGCGACGGTGACCTTTCCGCCGAGGCCGGGCCGGCGCGGACATGGGCGCGGCTTCTTCCGCCAGATCCCGATCTACACGGCCTTCTGGATCGACCAGACCACCAACATGCTCACCTTCGACGCCGCCGACACCTTCGGGGTCCTGGTGAGCCCCATCACCCATGTGCGCGCCAACTGGGCGTTCTCGCTGGCGGTCTTCGGCTACAAGCTGCTCTGCGCCCTGGTCCTTGTGGCCGTGACCTTCGACGCCGTCTTGCGGCCGATCGGCGAGCGGATCCGTGGGCGGCGCGGCCAGAAGGCGACGAGCGCCTAGGGCGCGCTGCGGCCGGTGTTCCGGCATAATCGCACTGACTGGTTTCGACCCCCTGCGGACCCTCGGAAGGTCCACTTGTCGATGCGGCTGGTCCGGCTAGGCTGGCGGCTATGCCCCCCCGTTTCGTCCCTTTCGCAGTTCATCTCGGCTGCGCATTCCTGATCTCCTGCTCGCCACGTGTGGATGTGCTCGCCCGACGACCTAGCCCGGACGGAAGGTTTGATGCAGTTCAGGCTCGGCCAAAGACAGGGGCGACGGTGGGTTTTGTGGATTGGGTCTACATCGTCCCGCACGGAGCGAGGGTGGGAGGTAATCCGATCTTCGTTGCCGACAAGGTGAGCCCCGAACTTGATGTGGAGTGGTCCGGTTTGAGCCTGACGATCAGGGCTAGGTCAGCGCGGGTCTTCACGTCGGAACCCGAGGCGAACGTCGGAGCCAGCGTCGTCCCGATACGCGTGGTGATCGCCACTCCGGAGCGCTAACGTCCGATCCTCACCCATCTCGGACGTCCGGAACTTCCGCGTGTCGGCTGGGCTCCGCCGCGTCCCCCACGCCTTGTTGGTGAGTAGCCGACCTGGAGCCAGCGCCAGGCCTCCATCGCCGTCCTCGACAGGGCATCCGCCTTAGCACCAGCCGCATCCAGCCTGGGCCGGAGCCATGCTGTGGCGGGCGAGATCCGACGGGAGCCTGGAGATCCATGGGATGCGGGAAACCTACGTCCGGCCCTCGTTGTTCCACCTCGATCATGGCGGCGCGCGCACGGCCGCCCGCGGGTGGATCCACCGCAACTACGGTGAATCTACGGTGCGCGAATGGTCCAGCTCAGGCGAAGCGCCAGGCCTCCTCGGCCGCCCGGGCGAGGGCGCGGGACTTGTGCAGGGTCTCGTCGTACTCGGCGTCGGGATCGGAATCGGCCACCACGCCGCCGCCGGCCTGGACATACATCATGCCGTCCTTGAAGAGGGCGGTGCGCAGCAGGATGCAGGTGTCCACCGCGCCGTCCGAGCCGATGTACCCGGCCGCGCCGGCGTAGGCGATGCCGCGCTTCTCCACCTCGAGCTCGTCGATGATCTCCATGGCCCGGACCTTGGGCGCGCCCGAGAGGGTGCCGGCGGGCAGGGCGGCCATCATCACGTCGACGGGATCCACGTCCTTGGGCGCATCGCCCTCGACGTTGGAGACGATGTGCATGACGTGGCTGTAGCGCTCGATGGTGAAGCTCTCGGTCACCCGCACCGCCGGCGG
>CAZTMF010000591.1:0-2316 GCA_964614675.1 uncultured Caulobacteraceae bacterium
GCGCCGAGCAGCTGCTGGGCCAGGGCGACATGCTCTACATGGCCGGCGGCGGGCGCATCACGCGCCTGCACGGCCCCTTCGTCTCCGACGGCGAGGTCGAGGCCGTGGCCGCCTTCCTGCGCAAGCAGGGCGAGCCACAGTATCTGGAGGAGGTCACCCTCAGCGCCGACGAGGACGAGGGTGGCGAGAGCGAGTTCGGCGGCGGCGAAGGTGGCGATCTCTACGACCAGGCCGTGGCTGTGGTCACCCGCGACCGCAAGGCCTCGACCAGCTACATCCAGCGCCGGCTGCAGATCGGCTACAACCGAGCCGCTTCCTTGATGGAGCGGATGGAGCGCGAGGGCGTCGTCGGCCCGGCCAACCATGCCGGCAAGCGCGATATCCTGGCCGGGCCGCCGCCGATCTAGGGAAACGGCGGCCGCTTCGGGCGTTTTGGCGGTCCGTCACTCCCGGTTCAGGCTCCAGACCCCACATGACCAGGACGCGTGGCCCAGGATGAGGATTCCAATGCTCCGTCGCCATCTGCTCGCCGCTCTTTTCGCCGTCGCCGGGACGGCCGGCGCCACACCCGCCCTGGCCCAGTCGCCGCCGACGGCGCCCGGCGTCAGCCTCTCGGCCGATGATCGGGCCCTGGTCGACCGCGCGGTGGCCTATCTCGACGGCCTCGGCGAGGCGCGCGGACATTTCGTGCAGACCGACGCCCGCGGCCACGTCAGCGGCGGCGAGCTCTATCTGAGCCGGCCGGGCAAGGCCCGCTTCGAATACGGCGCCCCGCCCACCCTGCTGGTGGTGGCCGACGGCCGCTCCGTGGCGGTGCTGGACCGCCGGCTGAAAACCTTCAACCGCTACGCCCTTGGCAATACCCCGCTCGCCCTCTTCCTGCAGCGGCCGGTGCGCCTGGGCGGCAAGGTCGAGGTGACCGGCGTCGACCGCGTCCCGGGCGGCTTCTCCCTGACCGCCAGGAGCGGCGTGAAGGGTCTGCACGGTCAGATCACCCTGACCTTCTCGGACAACCCGGTCGCCATCCGGCAGTGGTCGCTGTTGGACGCCCAAGGCGCGCGCACCACCGTACGGATCACGGCGCTCGACCCCGCCCACGGTCTGGATCCGGGCCTCTTCGAGCTGCGCGATCCCTCAAACCCGGGCTCGTTGTAGCAAAACTGATACAGACAAGACTCAGCATGCATCGCGCTTGACTTTTCTCGAGCCAGTGGCAATAATGGCACACAGCGCCTGGGGTTCGCGCCCCACGCTGACCGTGCCGGATCCTATCCCCTCCCGGCGGCGGCATGAGAGACCACCTTTTACGCCCGGCCGGCGGATCGTCGGCCGGGCGCTTTGTTTGTGGCCAGGCTCCGCTATATGCGGTCCATGCGTCTTCGCCTCTGCACCTGGAACGTCAACTCCGTCCGCCTGCGCGCCGAACAGGTCGCCCGCTTCGTGAAGGAGCAGGCGCCGGACGTCCTGTGCCTGCAGGAGATCAAGTGCCGCGAGGGCGAGTTCCCCACCAACGCCTTCGTCGAGATGGGCCTGCCGCACCTCAGGATCAAAGGCCAGAAGGGCTGGCATGGGGTGGCCATCGCCTCGCGCCTGCCGCTTGAGGACGCCCGGCCGCTGGACGTCTGCCGTGAAGGCCACGCCCGCTGTGTTTCGGCGACCGTCGCGGGGATCGAGGTGCACAACTTCTACATCCCGGCCGGCGGCGACACCCCCGACCGCGAGGCCAACCCCAAGTTCGACCACAAGCTCGACTTCTTCGAGAAGCTGACGGCCGAGATGGCCGCGCGCGACCCCAAGGCGCCCCTGGTGATCTCGGGCGACCTCAACGTGGCGCCCGGCGAGAACGACGTCTGGAACCACAAGTACATGTCGAAGGTGGTCAGCCACACCCCGGCGGAGATCGAGGCGATGGAGCGGCTGAAGGCCTCGGCCGGCTTCGTCGACCTTGTGCGGGCCGCCGTGCCCGAGTCGGAGAAGCTGTTCTCCTGGTGGAGCTACCGCGCCGCCGACTTCCGGGCCTCCAACCGAGGCCTCAGGCTCGACCACCTTTGGGTCACCCCGGGGCTGGAGCCCGCCGCCCGCCGCCTCGGCGCGGTCGCGGCCAGGGTCCATGACGACGTGCGCGCCTGGGAGCGACCGTCCGACCATGCCCCGGTCAGCGCGGATCTGGTCCTTTAGACTCTACGGCTGCAGCCGGTAGCCGCCCGTCTCGGTCAGCAGGATCGAGGCGTTGGTCGGATCGGGTTCGATCTTCTGGCGCAGGCGGTAGACGTGGGTTTCCAGCGTGTGGGTGGTGACGCCGGCGTTGTAGCCCCA
>CAZTMF010000592.1:0-2315 GCA_964614675.1 uncultured Caulobacteraceae bacterium
AGCGCCGGGGTCGGCTGCATCCGGCGCACCAGCACCGTACCCAGCGACCAGAAGACGCTGGCGACCAGCCCCACCAGCACCGCGTCGACATCGGCCGCCGCGCGCGGATCCAGCGTCATGAAGGCGACGCCGGAGAAGGCCAGACCCATGCCGACCAGAGCCGAACGCGGCGCGGCCTCGCCGAGGATCAGCCACGAGAACAGGGCCGCCAGCGGGATCCACAGCTGCAGCGACACGCTGAACAGGCTGAGGTTATGGGCCAGGGCGAAGCCGGTGTAGACCAGCCCGAAGTGGATCGGCCCCATGATCAGCACCACCGGAAGGAAGCTCCTCCACGGTGGGAACGGCGGCTTGATGAAGGGGATCAGCAGGACCAGGGCGATGGCGAAGCGCACCCCGCCCACGAACAGAGGCGGCAGGACCGCGGTGGCCAGCTTGCCCGCGGCGTTGTTCACGCCCCAGACCACCACCACCAGCCAGATCGCCCCCCACTCAGCGAGCGAGAGCGGCGAATCGGAGCGGCGGGTCATGCGGCTGAGCTAACCCGGGGCGGACGCGGACGCCAATCGCCTAGCGCCCACGGATGCTTGCCTAGAAGGGGATCTCGTCGTCGAGATCGGCGCTGAAGCTCTCGCGCGGACCGGACGGCTGGGCGCGCTGGAAGCCGCCGCCGCCATAGTCTTCCCCGGCCCCTGCCCCGCCGCCCTCACCCCGGCCGTCCAGCATGGTCAGCTCGCCGCGGAACTTCTGGAGCACCACCTCGGTAGAGAACTTCTCCTGGCCGGACTGATCCTGCCATTTGCGGGTCTGGATCGAGCCCTCGATGTAAACCTTGGCGCCCTTTTTCAGGTAACTCTCCGCCACCTTGACCAGGTTGTCGTTGAAGATGACCACCCGGTGCCACTCGGTCTTCTCCTTGCGCTCACCGGAGTTCTTGTCGCGCCAGGTCTCGGAGGTGGCGATGCGCAGGTTGGCCACCCGGTCGCCGGAGTTCAGCGTGCGGATCTCGGGGTCCGCCCCCAGGTTGCCGATCAGAATGACCTTGTTGACGCTGCCCGCCATCGGAACCCTCGCTTTTCTCTTCCGTAGAACCGGCCTTCGGCCGCCAGGGCGCGACCCTAGACGCACCCCGTTACCGGTGCAATTTGTTCTCTAAATGTTCCTGTGGGCGGGAGTCAAGCGAGGCTGGGACTAGGCCAGCCCCGCCAGCTTGCCGATGGCCTCGAGGTAGGTCTTGAAGGCCGCCCTGCCCTCCGGCGTGAGGCTCAGCGTGGTCAGGGGCCGGCGCCCTCGATAGCCCTTGTGGATCGCCACATAGCCGGCCTCCTCGAGCTTCCTGAGATGCACCGACAGGGTGCCCTCGTTGACGTCGAGGGCGTTCTTGAGGGCCGTGAAGTCCGCCGCCTCCTCGGCCATCAGCAGGGCCATCACGCCCAGGCGCACGCGGCCGTGGATGACCTCGTCGATGTCGGCGATCTGGAAACCGTCCACGGCGGGGCTCAGCGCTTGCCGCGCGACAGCTGGATCAGGACCAGTCCCGGGACAGCGAAGAGCGCCAGCAGCCCGGCTCCCAGGACGAGGAGCATCCGCGGTTCTCCCGCGGTGGCGGCGCAGGCGATCGCCGCGGCTAAGCAACCCAGCGCCACCAGACCCATCCAGCCCCTGCGCCGGATCAGCGCCCCGACCATCCAGGCGCCGCCATAGAGCGAACAGGCGATGGAGGGCCAGATCAGGCCGTAGATCACGCCGGTTCTCACCTGGGCCGTGATCAGGGAGGCCACGATCGACAAGGTCATGAGGAAGACCGCCATCCACACGGCGCTGAAGACGCGCGCCGACGGCCCCATCACGCGGTAGTCCGACTTCGCGTTGATGACGAACCACACCGGGACATAGAGCAGAGTCGCCGGCAACCAGGACCAGAGCGATGAGGGCCACGCCACATTGGCGCCGACCAGCAGGTTGGTCCCGAAGATAAGACCCACCGCGAACAGGTGGGCTCCGAAGAACCATGGCAGCGGACCGCGGTCCTCCACCACCGCCTTCATGAAGGCCAGGTCGCTCCTGGCGGTTTCGGCTGCGCCGGTCATGTCTCTCCCTCCCTGGATCGAGCCTGGAGGACGAGTATCGCAATAACTTGCGATCTTCAAGTAATTGAATCATCCATGAGACCGCCGCCTGCCCGAAAGCAAAGAAGCCGCCCCGAAGGGCGGCTTCCGCAGTCTCTCAGCTGGCCTTTGGGATCAGCTGAACTTGTGCGCCAGCACCGCCAGCAGCAGCAGGGCGACGATGTTGGTGATCTTGATCATCGGGTT
>CAZTMF010000593.1:0-2310 GCA_964614675.1 uncultured Caulobacteraceae bacterium
CGGTGCTGCTGGTACGCTCGCAAACCTCGCGGGCGATCGCCGGAGCGAGCCGCGATCTGACCGAGCTCAAGCGAGCCGAGGAACTGCAGCAGCTGCTGGTGAACGAACTGAACCACCGGGTGAAGAACTCGCTCACCACGGTCCAGTCGATCGCCAGCCAGACGCTCCGCGGGGCGAGCGATCCGGAGGCCGCACGAGATGCGATCGAACAGCGCATCTGCTCCCTGGCGCGCGCCCACGACCTGCTCACCGCCCACAGTTGGTCCGGCGCCGATCTGAGGGAGGTCGTCGCGCGTGCGGTGGAGCCCTTCGCCGCGGACCAGTTCCGTATCGAGGGGGCCTCGGTCGAGGTGTCTCCGCAGCAGGCGCTGGCCCTGTCGATGGCCCTGCACGAACTCGCCACCAATGCCGCCAAATACGGCGCGTTGAGCATTACGGCTGGCCGCGTGGACCTGGCCTGGCGCTTCGAGGGTGGAATCCTGACCATGCAATGGGCCGAGAGCGGCGGACCTTCCGTCGAATCGCCCACGAGGCGGGGCTTCGGCAGCCGGCTGATCGAGCAGGGCCTCGCGCGCGAGCTCGGAGGCTCCACCACAGTGCGATACGCGCCGCAGGGCGTGTTCTGCGAGATTTCAGCGCCGCTCCACGCCTGAGCGGCGGTTGACACGTCATGCCCTCCCGGGCCCCTTGCGGCCGTGGGTTGCTCGGGGTGTGGGTATGGCCGGCAAGACGGCGCTTGCGGGACTTTGGGCGCTGGCCCTGCTGATGTTATGCGGCCCCGCCAGGGCCGCGGTCGAGAAGGTCGGGGTGCTCGAACGCGCGCCCTTCGCCGGCGGCGAGCGCTTCGGCGAGGTCGGGGCCTATGAGAAGATCCGGGGCGTCGCGCATTTCGCCCTGGACCCCAACGCCGCCGCCAACGCCCGTATCGTCGATCTGAAGCGGGCGCCCCGGGACGGGCGCGGCCGCGTGGTCTTCACCAGCGAGTTCCTGATGCTGCGGCCGGTGAAGGCCCGGCGCTCGACCCTGCTCTATGACGTCAACAATCGGGGCTCGATCGCCATCCTCGGGCAGGTGAACGGCAAGACGCCGAGGTTCAACGACCCCACCACGGCCGCCGACGCCGGCGACGGCTTTCTGATGCGTCACGGCTTCACCCTGCTGTTCTCCGCCTGGACCTGGGACGTCGCCCCCGGCGCCCCGGGGGACAAGCCGCTGGTGCTGTCGCCGCCGATCGCCAAGGGTCCCGGCGGGCTTCCGATCCTGGGACGGGTCGAGAACGAGTTCACCGTGGACGCGCCGGCCGAGACGGCGGTCTACGCCGGGTCGCGGGGGCTGACCTACGGGCCGGCGGTTCCCGATGATCCGAAGGCGGTCCTGACCGAGCGGGCCCGCCCCGACGACCCGCGCGTTCCGATCCCTCGCGGCCGGTGGCGCTTCCTGCCGCCCGAAGCGCCCGGCGGTCCCAGCCGGATCGGCCTGAACGGCGGGTTCCGGCCCGGCGTGATCTATGAGCTGACCTATCTGGCCAAGGATCCGAAGGTGTCCGGCGCCGGGCTCGCCGGCATCCGCGACCTCCTGGCCTGGTTCCGGAGCCGTCCCTTCGAGGGCGAACCGGCGCCCAGGGAAGTGCTGATCTTCGGCATCAGCCAGTCGGGCCGGTTGATCGGCCGGATGCTGCACGACGGCCTGGACGTAGGCGAGGACGGACGGCTGGTCTTCGACGGGGCCTTCATGCAGGTGCCCGGCGGCGGCGGCTCCGGCGGCTTCAACGCCCGCTTCGCCCAGCCCACCCGCCATCCCTCGCTGCTGCAGGAGCACGACTACCCCTCCGACCTCTTCCCCTTCACCTCCTCGCCGTCCACCGATCCGGACACCGGGCGCACCGGCTCGACGCTCGACCACGCCGCCGACGCCAGGGGCCGGACACCGAAGCTGATCGTCGCCAACACCTCGACCGAGTTCTGGAACCGCGACGCCTCGCTGATCGCGACCACGCCCGACGGGACGGCCGACGTCGCCCCGGCCCCGGACGTGCGGCTCTACGCCTTCATGGGCGCCCAGCACTATGTCGGCCGCACCGCGACGCGTGAGCCCTACACCCACTGCGTCTCGACCACAGACCACTACCTGCCCACGCGCGCCCTGATCCTGGCGCTGGAGCACTGGGCCGCCGGGGGCTCCCCGCCGCCGCCGAGCGCCTATCCGCACCTCGCCGAAGGCGCGCTGGTCACGGTCGACCGCTACCGGACGATCTTCCCCAAGCTCCCGGGGCTGGAGCCGCCGCTGGACAACCTGCACGCGGCGCGCCTG
>CAZTMF010000594.1:0-2309 GCA_964614675.1 uncultured Caulobacteraceae bacterium
GATTCGCTCTCGGACCGCTCCAGGAAGATCTCGCCGTCGTCGGCGCCGTGCAGGGCGTCGCCGAGAATCTCCCGGGCGCGGCCGGACGGCACGTCGCAGGACTCGAGGATCGAAGGGGCGGGCGAGTGCGCGGTCATGGGCGGGCTTTCACCAAAGGGACGCGAAAGGAACAACATAGGCGCCAGCCGCGCCCGACTCAAACGTCGCCGGGGTCTGATCGACGCCGGATTCACCAGCCTGACGGCACAAAAGCCGCTCGCCGCGCAGCAAGCGGAGCCATGGCGGCCCGCCGTGCGGCTACCGCCTTGGCAATGCAATGCAGACCGCGTATGCACGCCCCCGACCGGGCGCCCGGGGCGCAGTTAGCGGCATGTCCGTGGCTGCGCGTCGGGCTCGGGTGTGCGTCGGCCAGGCGGCTATTCATAAGGCTCGCCATTCGCGCGTCGACCTAAGCGAGCCGTGAGGGACATGAGGGCGTCGAGAATGGGGATGCTGAAGCGGGCGACCGGAGCGGCGGTCGCCGCGATCGCCGCGGCAGGTTATGGCGCGGCCGCCAGGGCCGCGGAGTATCTGGGCCAGCCGACACCCGGCGCCATCGACATGCAGCCAGGCGCCTCGCCGCTGCGCCACCAGCAGATGTTCTTCCACAACGTCATCCTGCTGCCGATCATCACGATCATCGCGCTGTTCGTACTGTTCCTGCTGCTCTGGTGCGTGTTCCGCTTCAACAAGAGAGCGAATCCGGAGCCGGCGCGCTTCAGCCACAACACCCCCATCGAGATCGTCTGGACCGTGGTGCCGGTCCTGATCCTGATGTTCATCGCCATCTTCTCGTTCAAGCTGCTCTACGCCTTCCACGACATGCCGCCGCCGGACGTGACGGTGAAGGCCACCGGCAACCAGTGGTACTGGACCTACGAGTATCCCGACCTGAAGGTCGCGGAGTACACCTCCAACGTCCTGCCCGAGGACAAGGCCGGCCCCGCCCTTTATCGGCTGGCCGTCGACAATCCGATCGTCGTGCCGGTGAATAAGGTGGTCCGCGTGCTGACCACGGGGGCGGACGTGATCCATTCCTGGACGATCCCGGCCTTCGGCGTGAAGATCGACTCCATCCCGGGCAAGACCAACCAGACTTGGTTCAAGGCCGAGCGCGTCGGCACCTACTACGGCCAATGCTCGGAGCTCTGCGGCATCAACCACGCCTTCATGCCCATCGAGGTGAAGGTGGTCACCCAGCCCGAGTTCGACGCCTGGGTCGCCTCCAAGGGCGGCGGGGCCGCCGCAGCGGTTCCCGCGTCCAGCGCCGCGACCCCGGCAGCCGCCTCATCCGCCCCTGCAGCTTCGAGCGCGCCCGCGGCCTCGGCCGCGCCGGCGGCCTCCAGCGCCCCCGCGGCGCACTGACCGTACGAGGAAGCGTAGAATGTCCCACTCCGCCGTCGCCGATCACGGGCACGAAGCTCACGATCACAAGCCGGGCTTCTTCGTCCGCTGGTTCTGCGCCACCAACCACAAGGACATCGGCACCCTCTACATCCTGTTCGCCATCATGGCGGGCCTGATCGGGTCGCTGATGTCGGGCCTGATCCGCTGGGAGCTCTACGAGCCAGGCATCCAGGTCTTCTCCGACAACGGAATCCTCGCCCAGCTAGGCCTGTTCCACGGCAAGCAGGGCTACAACGTGGTGATCACCGCCCACGCCCTGCTGATGATCTTCTTCTTTGTCATGCCGGCGATGATCGGCGGGTTCGGCAACTGGTTCGTGCCGCTGATGATCGGCGCGCCGGACATGGCCTTCCCGCGGATGAACAACATCTCGTTCTGGCTGCTGGTGGCCTCATTCTGCCTCCTGATGACCTCGACCTTCGTCGACGGCGGACCCGGACGCGGCTTCGGCGGCGGCTGGACGATCTATCCGCCGCTCTCGACCACCGGCCACACGGGACCGGCGATGGACTTCGCCATCCTGTCGCTGCACCTTGCCGGCGCCTCGTCGATCCTGGGCGCCATCAACTTCATCACTACGATCTTCAACATGCGCGCGCCGGGGATGACCATCCACCGGATGCCGCTGTTCGTCTGGTCGGTGCTGGTGACCGCCTTCCTGCTGCTGCTGTCGCTGCCGGTCCTGGCCGGCGCCATCACCATGCTGCTGACCGACCGCAACTTCGGCACGCACTTCTTCGACTGGCAGAATGGCGGCGACCCGGTGATGTTCCAGCACCTGTTCTGGTTCTTCGGGCACCCGGAAGTGTACATCCTGATCCTGCCGGGCTTCGGCATGATCAGCCACATCGTCTCGACCTTCT
>CAZTMF010000595.1:0-2306 GCA_964614675.1 uncultured Caulobacteraceae bacterium
CGCCGACCAGGACGTCAGCGCCATCGGTTCCCGTGACCGTCTGGCCGCCGCTGGCGACATCGACCGTCCGATCGTCGAACTTCAGCGTCTCGATGTTCGTGAGCGTATCGGTTCCGTCAGGACCGGTGACCGTCGTCGTTCCGCCGCTCATGGAGACGGCATAGGCGGCATAGGTTCCAGCGAAGACGGCGGTGTCGACCCCGTCTCCGCCGTCGAGGCTATCATCTCCCGCACCGCCGGTGAGGACATCGTCCCCAGCGCCGCCGGAGATGTGGTCAGGGCCGGTTCCGCCAACCAGCTCGTCGGCGCCATCCGTGCCCGTGACGGTCTGGCCTCCGCTGGCCACGTCGATCGTCCGGTCGTCAAACCTGAGGGTCTCGATCCCGGTCAGGGTGTCGGTCCCGTCAGGGCCGGCGACCGTGGTCGTGTCCCCAATAGTGGAGACGGTGTAGGCCCCATAGGTCCCGGCGAACACGGCGGTGTCGGCCCCGTCGCCGCCGTCCAGCGTATCGTTCCCGGCGCCGCCCGTGAGCACGTCGGCGCCGGCGCCGCCGGAAATGTGGTCAGGACCGCCGCCGCCGACGATGACGTCGGCGCCATCGGTCCCCGTGATGGTCTGGCCGCCGCTGGCGAGATCCAGCGTGCGATCGTCGAACTTCAGGGTCTCGATCCCGGTGAGGGTGTCGGCCCCGTCGGGACCGGTGACCGTGGTCGTGTCCCCGCTGGTCGAGACGGTGTAGGAGGCATAGGTCCCGGCGAAGACCGCGGCGTCGTTCCCGTCGCCCCCGTCGAGGGTATCGTCCCCGCCGCCGCCGGTGAGCAGATCGTCGCCAGCGCCGCCGGAGATGTGGTCGGGCCCGGCTCCGCCGACCAGTTCGTCGGCGCCATTCGTGCCCGTGATCGTCTGGCCCCCGCTGGCCACGTCGACCGTCCGGTCGTCGAACTTCAATGTCTCGACGTTCGTGAGCGTATCGGTCCCGTCGGGTCCGGCGACCGTCGTCGTCCCGCCGCTCGTGGAGACGGTGTAGGCCGCATAGGTCCCGGCAAACACCACGGTGTCCGTCCCATCCCCGCCGTCCAGCGTATCGTCGCCGGGGCCGCCCGTGAGCACGTCGTCGCCAGCGCCGCCGGAGATATGATCGGGCCCGGTCCCGCCAACCAGGACGTCCGCACTATCCGTACCCGTGACGGTCTGGCCGCCGCTGACCAGGTCGACCGTCCGGTCGTCGAACTTGAGGGTCTCGATGTTCGTCAGCGTGTCGGTCCCGTCCGGACCGGCGACCGTGGTCGTGTTCGCAGTGGTCGTGACGGTGTAGGCGGCGTAGGTCCCGGCGAACACCGCGGTGTCTGTCCCATCGCCGCCGTCGAGGATGTCGTTCCCCGCGCCGCCGATGAGGACATCGTCGCCGGCGCCGCCGGAGATGTGGTCAGGACCCGCGCCGCCGACCAGTACGGCGGCGCTGCTGGTTCCAGCGATCGTCTGACCGCCGCTGGCGACGTCGACCGTCCGGTCGTCGAACTTCAGGGTCTCGATCCCGGTCAGGGTGTCGGTCCCGTCAGGACCGGTGACCGTCGCCGCGCCTTCGCCGTCGGTCAAAATGGTGTAGGCCGCGTAGGCCCCGGCGAACACGGCGGTGTCCATCCCATCCCCGCCGTCGAGGGTGTCGTTCCCCGCGCCGCCGGTGAGCACGTCGTCGCCAGCGCCGCCGGAGATGTGATCGGGGCCGGTTCCGCCGACGATGACGTCGGCGCCATCCGTGCCCGTGACCGTCTGGCCGCCGCTGGCCAGGTCGATCGTCCGGTCATCGAACTTCAGGGTCTCGACATTCGTGAGCGTATCGGTCCCGTCGGGGCCGGTGACGGTGGTCGTCCCGCCGCTCGTCGAGACGGTGTAGGCGGCGTAGGCCCCTGCGAAGATGGCGGTGTCGGTCCCATCCCCGCCGTCGAGGGAGTCATCTCCCGCCCCGCCAGTGAGGATATCGTCGCCAACGCCGCCGGAGATGTGGTCAGGACCGCCGCCGCCGACGATGACGTCGGCGCCATCCGTGCCCGTGATCGTCTGGCCGCCGCTGGCGACGTCGACGGCACGATCATCGAACTTCAGGGTCTCGATACCGGTGAGGGTATCGGTTCCATCGGGGCCGACGACGGTCGTCGTCACGCCGCTGGTTGAGATCGCATAGGCAGCGTAGGTCCCGGCGAACACGGCGGTGTCGGTCCCATCGCCGCCGTCGAGCGTATCGTCCCCGGCGCCGCCCGTGAGCACGTCGTCGCCAGCGCCGCCGGAGATATGATCGGGCCCGGTC
>CAZTMF010000596.1:0-2293 GCA_964614675.1 uncultured Caulobacteraceae bacterium
GTGCCGGTGCCGGTGCGGTCCTCGCGCCGGACGCCGGTCTCCAGCACGTCGGCCAACAGGCCGAGATATTGCCGCTCGGGATGCTCGGGCGGCGTTGGGGGGAACAGGCGGACAGCGGCGGTCATGGGAACGGTGATTGTCGGACGAATCTGGCCCGCGGCCAAGCGGCCGTTCGGGTCACCCTGAGAATCCGCCCTCGTCCAGGAAGGCCTGCTCTTCGGGCGTGGTGGCCCGGCCAAGGCATCTGTTGCGATGCGGGAAGCGGCCGAAGCGGGCGATGATGTCGCGATGGAGGATGGCCCATCTCAGCGTGTCGGCGTCGCGGGTGGCGTCGCGGCGCCGCTCGCAGAGCTGGACTGAGCGGTCCTGGTCCTCGAGCCGCTCGGAATGCTCGAAAGGGAGATAGAAGAACGGCTGCAACTCGGGCGGGACCTGCTGGTCGAAGCCCAGGTCGAGCGCCCGCCCCGCGACCCCATGGGCGAGGGGATCGGTGGCGAAGGCGTGGGCCGAGCCGCGGTAGAGATTGCGGGGGAACTGGTCGAGCAGGATCAGGAGGGCCAGGGCGCCCTCGGGCGTCTCGGCCCAGTCCTGGAGCTCGCCGCGAGACGCCTGGACGTGCAGCGCCTCGAAGCCGTCACGGATCGCCCGGTCGAAGCCGTCATCCTTGGCGAACCATTTCTTCGGACCGGCGTTGCGCCAAAACGTAACCACGTCCGCGGGGGTTGGGGTCGGGGTCAAGCAGTTCGCTCCCGGTTTTGATGCCCCTCAAGGCCGCCCGCCAATGTTTCGGCATGATATCGGCAACAAGAGACAACCTGCCGTTCAAAGCAGGTTCATGTCAGGTGCTTGTAATGTGCCGTTAACCACGGCCATATCCCGGCCGTCCGGAGGATAGAAATGAAGAAACTTCTCGTCACGGTCGCGGCGCTGGCTTTGACAAGCGGTTCCGCGCTCGCACAGCAGCAAGGCGATCAGAACCACCAGTGGAGCGGCCGAGGAGGCCAAGGCCAAGGTCAGGGTCGCCAGGGCGGCCAAGGCCAGAGCCAAGGGCAAGGCCAAGGCCAGAGCCAAGGGCAAAGCCAAGGCCAAGGCCATCAAAGCGGCGGCCAGGGCCAGCAATCTGGTGGGCAGCAGTCCAGCGGCCGGCCCGACTGGAACGCCTATTACCGCAACAACGCCGACCTGCAGCGCGCCTACAAGCAGAACCAGCAGAACCCCGCTTATCACGAGAGCGTCGACGCCTTCGCCCAGCGGCACTACCAGGAGCATGGCAAGTCCGAGGGCCGCGCCCTGCCGACGACCCAGGGCGGCGGACAGCAGCAGAACCAATACCAGAACCAGTACCAATCGCGCGACGGCCGTTGGCAGGGCGGCGGCAGCGACCGCTATCAGGGCGGCGACCGCAGCCGTGAACGCGACACCAACCGCTGGCGGACCTACGAGCGGAACGGCTCGGCTCAGCGGCGCTACCGCGCTGGCGAGTACCGCTGGCCGCGGGGCTCCAGCTACCGCCGCTGGTCCTTCGGCGAGTTCCTGCCGTCGATCTTCTTCGGCGAGAACTACTGGCTGTATGACTACAGCGACTACGGCCTGCCCTATCCGCCGCCCGGCGCGGCCTGGGTGCGCTACGGCCCGGACGCCCTTCTGATCGACCGCTACACCGGCCAGATCATCCAGGTGATCTACGGCGTCTTCTACTGATCCGACCAGAGCAGCCGGCGCAGGCCCGGAGGGCGATCCCTCCGGGCCTGCGCTGTTTCTGGCCCCGAGCGTGATCAACCTTGATTGGGCTCGGGATTCGTCACCCTGGAGCGCGTTCGGCGACGAAACCGCCTGCACTTTCGCCTGACGCGCCTGACCTTGACGTCCGCGCAAAAATCCGGCCCTAAGCGCCCTCGTTTGCGGCCGCCCCTTGCGCGGCCCGCCCGTAACCGCGCTTCCGGAGAAAAGATCATGCGCGTCTACTACGATCGCGACGCCGACCTCGCCCGCCTGCTCGACAAGAAGATCGCGATTGTAGGCTATGGCTCCCAGGGCCATGCGCACGCCCTGAACCTTCGCGATTCAGGCATCAAGAACGTCGCGGTGGCGCTGCGACCCGATTCCGCCTCGGTGAAGAAGGCCGAGGCCGAGGGTCTGAAGGTGATGACCGTCGCCGACGCGGCCAAATGGGCCGACGCCATCATGATCCTGGCGCCGGACGAACTGCAGAAGTCGATCTACGACCACGAGATCGCGCCCAACATCAAGGATGGCGCTGCGATCCTGTTCGGCCACGGCCTGAACATCCATT
>CAZTMF010000597.1:0-2292 GCA_964614675.1 uncultured Caulobacteraceae bacterium
GCGCGACCGGGCGTCCCGCGCCGCCGCCGAGACCGAGGAGCTGACCCTGCGCCTGCAGGAGCTCGATCGGCTCGAGCCCCGTGAAGGCGAGGAGCAGGCCCTGGCCGAGACCCGGGCCCTGCTGGGCTCGGCCGAGAAGGCGCTGACCGACATCTCCGCCGCCCGCGAGGCCATGGGCGGGGACGGCCTGCCCGGCCGGCTGGGCCAGGCCCTGCGCGCGCTCGAGCGGGCCCGCGAGCGCACCCGCCAGGCCGGCGCCAGCGACGAGGCCGCGGCCAGCCGCCGCATCAATGAGGCCGCCGAGGCGATCGAGCGCGCCCTGGCCGAGGCGTCCGAAGCCCTCGCCGCCGTCGATTCCGCCGCGGCGGCCTTCGAGATCGAGCCCGGCCAGCTGGACAAGGCGGAGGAACGGCTGTTCGCCCTCAGGGCCATGTCCCGCAAGCTCGGCGTCGGCGTCGAGGCCCTGGCGAGCGAGCGGGTGCGCCTGGCCCAGGCCCTGCGCGGCGTCGAGGGCGTGAGCGACGACCTGAAGGCCGCCGAGGCCGAGGCCGCCGCGGCCCGCGCCGCCTATCATTCGGCCGCCGAAGCCCTGACCGCCGCCCGCACGGTGGCGGGCTCGCACCTCGCCGGCGCGGTGGAGGCCGAACTGGCGCCGCTGAAGCTCGAGAAGGCGCGTTTCCGCGTGGACCTGGAGCCCCTGCCCGAGGCCCAGGCCGGACCGGCCGGCATGAATCGCGTCGCCTTCCAGGTCTCGACCAATCCCGGCGCGCCGTTCGGCGAACTCGGCGACATCGCCTCGGGCGGTGAGCTGGCCCGGCTGGCCCTGGCCCTGAAGGCGGCCCTGGCCGGGCGCGGGGAGGGGCCTTCGCCGGTTATGATCTTCGACGAGGTCGACCAGGGGGTCGGCGGCGCGGTGGCCGACGCCGTGGGCCTCAGGCTGAAGCGCCTCGCCACCTCCGCCCAGGTGCTGGTCGTCACCCACAGCCCCCAGGTCGCCGCCCGCGCCGACGCCCACTGGCGGGTGGCCAAGTCCGGCGACGGCGAGCAGGTGAAGACCGCGGTGGAAACCCTGGACGGCCCAGCGCGCGAGGAGGAGATCGCCCGCATGCTCGCCGGCGCCGAGGTCACCGACGCCGCGCGCGCCGCGGCCAGGGCCCTGATGCATGCCTGAGCTGAAGTCTGTCGACGCCCTGACCGAGGCCGAGGCCACGGAAGAGCTGACCTGGCTCGCCGACGAACTCGCGGCCCATGACAGCCGCTACTACCAGGACGACGCGCCCACCATCAGCGACGCCGCATACGACTCCCTGAAGCGGCGCAATGCCGAGATCGAGGCCCGCTTCCCGGCGCTGGTGCGCGACAACAGCCCGTCCCTGAAGGTGGGCGCGGCGCGGGCGACCCAGTTCGCGCCCGTCGAGCACGGCGTGCCGATGCTTAGCCTCGACAACGCCTTCGGCGACGACGAGGTCGTTGATTTCGTCGCTCGTGTGCGGCGCTTCCTGAAGCTGGATCCCTCCGAGCCGGTGGCCTTCACCGCCGAGCCCAAGATCGACGGCCTGTCCGCCTCGATCCGCTACGAAAAGGGTATGATGGTCCGCGGCGCGACCCGTGGCGACGGCCGCACGGGCGAGGACATCACCGCCAATCTGCGCACCCTGAAGGACATCCCCCAGAGGCTGGCAGGAAAGGGTTGGCCGGACGTCATCGAAGTCCGCGGCGAGGTCTATGCGCCGCTGGCCGAGTTCGAGGCCTTCAACGCCGCCGCCGTGGAGGCCGGCCAGCGCACCTACGCCAATCCACGCAACTTCGCGGCCGGCTCTCTGCGCCAGATCGATCCGGCCGTCACCGCCAGGCGGCCGCTGAAGTTCTTCGCCTATGCCTGGGGCGAGATCAGCGCCGAGTTCGCCGATACCCAGAGCGTGGCCCTGGCCAAGCTGAAGGCCTGGGGTTTCGTCACCAACGACCGCTCCCGGCGCGTCGAGAACGCCGAAGGGCTGCTGAACGTCTATCGCGAGATCGGCGCCGACCGCGCGACCCTGCCCTACGACATCGACGGGGTGGTCTATAAGGTCGACCGGCTGGATTGGCAGAGGCGGCTGGGCTTCGTCTCCCGCTCTCCGCGCTGGGCCATCGCCCACAAGTTCCCAGCCGAGCAGGCCACGACCACTCTGGAGGCCATCGACATCCAGGTGGGCCGCACCGGCACCTTGACGCCGGTCGCGCGGTTGCATCCGGTCACGGTCGGCGGCGTCGTGGTCCGCAACGCCACCCTGCACAACGCCGACGAGATCC
>CAZTMF010000598.1:0-2286 GCA_964614675.1 uncultured Caulobacteraceae bacterium
CGCCAGGCCAGGCCCTGGGCGCTGCCCGAGCCGGCGACGAATTCGGCCACCACCGCGCCCACCACCGCCAGGCCCGCCGCCACCTTGTGCCCCTCCAGGATGAAGGGCGCCGCCGAGGGCAGGCGCAGGCGGAAGAGCCGCTGGGTCTTCGACGCGCCATAGAGGTCGAACAGCCGCTCCAGGTCCGGATCGGCCGACCTCAGGCCCGTCAGGGCGCCCGAGAAGATCGGGAAGAAGGCCACCACGGCGGCCAGGCCCACCACCGCCCGCTCAGGATGGTCGAGCCCCGCCCAGATCACCCCTTGGGGCGCGACGGCGACGATAGGAGTCACCTGCAGGGCCACGGCGATGGGCCGCACGGCGCTTTCCAGCAGCAGGCTCGGCGCCACCGCCAGAGCCAGCGTCATGGCGACCGCGCTCGAGATCACCAGGGCCACCAGCGCCATGGAGAGGGTGTTCCAGGCCGAGTGCAGCAGCACGGGCGCATTGGCCGCGGCGGCCTGGGCGATCGCGCTGGGCGTCGGCAGGAAATAGGCCGGCACGTTCAATGCCCGGCAGGCCGCCTCCCAGATGGCCAGGATCAGGGCGATCAGGACGATCGGCGCGAGGAGGGAGAGGACGCGGCTCATGCCGCCTGTCCCATGGCCAGGGCGAGATCGTGCGAGACCTTCTCGGCCGTCTCGCGGAAGGCCTGGGTGACGCGGAAGCCCGGGGGACGGGGCATGGGTCCATCGATCCGTGTCTCGGCGGCGATGCGGCCGGGGCCGGAGGACATCACCACCACGCGCGAGCCCATGTAGATCGCCTCCTCGACATTGTGGGTGACGAAGACGATGGCCGGCTTCAGCTCGGCCCACAGGGTCTGAATGTCGTCGGCCAGTGCCCGGCGGGTGATCTCGTCCAGGGCGGCGAAGGGCTCGTCGAGCAGCAGCAGCTTGGGCCGGGTGACCAGGGCCCGCGCCAGGGAGACCCGCATGGCCATGCCGCCGGACAGCTGGGCCGGCTTCGCCTCCTCGGCGCCGGCCAGCCGCACCTTGGCCAGGGCCTCCCGGGCCCGGGCCCGGGCCTCCTCGCGGGGGACCTTCGCCAGCTCCAGCGGCAGGGCGACATTCGCCTCCGCCGTCGCCCAGGGCATCAAGGTCGCCGACTGGAACACCACCGAGGTCTCGCCCTTGGCCTGGGTCCGCGTCACCCGCCCTTTCGTGGGCGCTTCCAGCCCCGCCATCAGCCTCAGCGCCGTGGACTTGCCGCAGCCCGATGGCCCGATCAGCGAGACGGTCTCGCCGGCGTCCAATGACAGGCTGAACGGCCCAAGCGCCTTGCCGCGCCCGGGGTAGTCGACCTCGACGGAGCCCAGGGACGCGATCACCTCGGACCCCATGTCGCTCCCTATTTCCCGCCCAGGAACTGCAGGGTGTAGGCCTGCCGGTAGTCCATGGTCTTGGGATAGACGCCCTGGGCCGAGGCCACGTCGAAGAACTGCTTCCAGCGGGCGTCGGTCATGGCGCCGACGCCATCCCCGGACTCGACGATGCCATAGGAGCGCATCTTGGCGCGGGCCTGATCCAGCACGTCCTGGGTCATCTCCGGATTGTCCTTGAGGATCAGGGCGTCGCCGGGCTTGGGGTCGCCTTCCAGGTAGGATTTCCAGCCGGCCGCCGAGCCCTCGACGAAGGCCTGCACGGCCTTGGGGTTCTCCTGGATCAGCTTGTCGGAGGCCAGGGCCATGGCCGCGTAGCCGGGGTAGCCCTCGTCGGCCAGCAGGAACACCGCTGGTTTCAGGTGGGCTTCCTTCTCCAGTGTATAGGGCTCCGAGGTCAGATAGCCCTGCTGGATCACCCGCTTGTCCGAGAGGAAGGGGCCGGAATTGAAGGTGTACTTGCGCACCTGGCTGTCGGCGAAATGGTACTTGGCCTTCAGCCACACCCAGAAGGCGGTCACCGAGGCGTCCGACAGCAGGATCGGATGGCCCTTCATGTCGGCGATCGATCTGATGCCCTGGCCGGGGTGGGCCATCAGCACCTGGGGGTCCTTCTGCATGAAGGCCGCCACCGCCTTCACCGGCGCCTTCTCCTGGGCCAGGTTCATCACGATGAAGCTGTTGGAGCCCATGCCCATGTCGACGGCGTGGCTGGCCAGGAGCTGGGGCACGTTTACGCTGGGGCCGCCCTGGACGATGGTCACGTCGAGCCCGCGCTTGGCGTACTCACCGTTGGCCAGGGCCTGGTAGAAGCCGCCCTGCTCGGCCTGGGCGTGCCAGTCGGTGGCGAACTTGATCGGCGTCAG
>CAZTMF010000599.1:0-2281 GCA_964614675.1 uncultured Caulobacteraceae bacterium
TCGAGGACAAGCCGCACGCCCGCAACGCCAAGGCCCGCGCCAGCCAGGCGGTCAAAGCCGGGCGCATGTCCAAGGCGGAGGAGAAGCGCATCGACCGCAAGGCCGACGCGGTGCTCAAGGGCTAGACTTCAGCTCGAAGCCGGCCCTACCAGCCGGCTTTCAGGACGAACTTGAACATCTCCCGACGCCCCTCGGGATCGGTGTGGATGTTGCCGCGGTGCGCCCCGTTGATATCGACGAGGACCGCTTCGCCGGCTTCACCCTCGAAGGCGAACTCCTGGGCCATCAGGGCGTCGGTGTCGACACCGGCTTCGGGCAGCAGGTCGTTACCGAAGTTCGCCTTGCGCCGCAGGCAGGCGGGGAGCGCCATGAACTGGGTTCGCGTCCCGTCGTCCAGCCGCTCGAACCCAGCCTTGTCGATGGTCTTGCGGATCGCGCGTTCGACGGGGCCCAAGGCCTTGTGACTGCCCGGCATGTAGCGAAACGCGCCGTTGGCGGCCGTCACCTTCTCGGACCGGTACATCAGGACCTTGAGCACGCCGGCTGCGGAATCGACGTGCAGATAGTAGGCGGGCGATCGCCGGCCGTCGGGAAAGGTGCAGACCCGCGCGATGCCGGTGTCGTCGCCGGTATTGGCCTGCAGACTGACGTTCAACAGCCGGAACGGGCAGCCATGCGACTGCCTGGCGATCTCGTACACGCCATTTCGGCGCAGCAGGTCGTCGTAGAATTCGAACCCGGCGTCCATGTTGGACCGGTCCGCCAGGGGCTCCAGCACTGCGCCGACCCCGCGCTGCTTGGGCGAAAGCGTGCGGCGACGCGCCTCCAGCGCCGCGGCGGCGGGCTCGCTCCGCTCCAGGAGTTCGGAAACCTCCGACGGGCTCAACCGGAATCGATAGATGCCGGCGCGGTCCAGTTCCTCGGCCGCCGCCTGATAGGGCGCTTGCGACGGGCGATCGGCGCCCCGGACGGTGACGCGGGCCGCCAGGGCCTGCTCCGCCGCGACCATGCCGGCGAAGGTTCCGAAGAACCGGTCGACCGCTTCGCCTCGGATCGCCTCGTCGGCGTCGAGCGCGTCGTAGTAGGGATGCCGGTCGTAGTCGACGTCGGGAATCGCCGCACAGGGCGAGGAGCCGAGTCCGGCGTCCGTCGCCGGGACTCCCTCCTCGATCAGGTCGTCCAGCCGCGGAGCCAGGGCCGGCGCCTCCTCGGCCAGGGCCCGCCGCAGCGCCGCCAACGACCGCGAAATCGCCGTCGACAGGCTTGCCTCATCGTGGCCGGGGGTCAGGACATCGGACATGGAACGCTCCGCACCGCCGGCAGGCTAGCGTCGCGACGCCCCGCCTTCAATCCGCGCTCGGAAGCGGTACGTCAGCGGCCCGCGACCTGACAGCCGCAGCAGGGCTGCAGCTTGGCGACCGCGGGGCTGTTGGTCCTCAGCCCGGCTGTCTGGCGGCCGCAGGTTGAAACACCTGCTGCCTGGCGGCCGCGGGCCTGACGAGCGAGAGACTACAGCCAAGGCTTAGCCTTGGCCGATCGGACAAATTGATCCACCGGCCAGATTGTCAGCCGAGCCGTTCCTCTGGCGGCATTCGCCATGCCAGGACCACCAGCAAGGACCCGAGCGCCGCCGCCGAAAGGTAGATCGAGGGCGCGAGCCGATATCCGGTCGCCGCGATCAGGGCCACGGCGACCATGGGCACGGTCCCCCCGAAGCAGGCCTGGGCCAGGTTGGTCCCGAACGACAGGGCCGTGCAGCGTACGTGCTTGGGCAAGGCCTCGACGGTGAAGGCGGGCAGGACGCTGGAGATGCCCGCCTGCAGGAACGAGAACCCGGCCTGTCCCAGCAGCACCGCCACGAGCGAGCCGTGACCGATCAGATTGTAGAGGGGCCATGTCAGGAGCGCGAAACCCGCCAGGGACAGCAGCAGCTGGGCCTTGCGGCCGATGCGGTCCGACAGGGCGCCGCCGAGCGGCAGGAGCACCAGCTGCAGGCCCAGCATCAGGGCGTTCAGCAGCAGGGTCACCGGCTTCGTCAGGTGGGTGTACTGGGTCAGCCAGGTGCTCAGATAGACGAAGTTCAGATAGAAGCCGATGCCGAGCGTCAGCATCATGCCGGTGATGCGCAGGATGGTGCGCCACTCGGTCCTGAAGGCGGTCGCCACCGGTGATTTGCGGGCCTCGCTGATGGCCTCGATGGTCGGATCCGGCGGCAGGCGCCGCCGGACGATCAGCACCGCAACCCCGATCACCAGGCCGAACAGGAAGGCCGCGCGCCAGC
>CAZTMF010000600.1:0-2280 GCA_964614675.1 uncultured Caulobacteraceae bacterium
GGCTCCAGCCGAAGGCCTGCTGCAGCGGCTGCATGACGATCGACACGGCGCCCTGGGCGAAGCCGCCGCCGGCCAGCATCAACCCGACCAGGCAGGCGAAGGCGATCTTCAGCTTACGGACGGAGAAATCCGATTCCGGAGCCGACCCGTTCATAGCGCTCTGGACCTCGGCCGCGGCAAGACGTGGCAGGCGGCCTGATGGCAGTCACACTCAATCGCTGGGCGATTTGCGATCTGTCAATTCTCCTATTCGACGACTTATGGTAGCGCAAACGTCGGGGGTCATCGTCCGGGGGTGCATGTCCTACACCAGCGCTCAACACGTAGCACAAGACGCGCCGCCTGAACTGGCGCATGCGGACCTGTACCAGGCCTACTGGAACGCCTGCGTGGACGGCTTGTTCGCCGTCAGAGTGACGCCTCAGGACCAATTCCTCTGCGCAGGTCTCAATGCGACGCTGGAGGGGGCCACCGGCCTCGACAGCAGACAGACCAAGGGGAAAGAGGCCTGGGAATACCTGGATCCTCAGGCGGCCTCGGCCATGGTCGACATGTATCGCGAGTGCCTTGCCGCCGGAGCGCCGATCACCCGGTCACAGGTCCTGGTGCTGCCCGCCGGCGTCCGCGTCTATGACATCAGCCTCGTCCCGGTCCGCGGTGCGGGCGGACGCATCGAACAGCTCCTCGGCCGCGCCCAGGACATCAGCGATCCGGAATCGACGGGCGGGACGACCCGTTCCGCCCGGGGATTGCTGGGGGATGTGCTCAACTCGCTCGGCACCCACGTCGCCGTGCTGGACCACACCGGACGCATCGTCCTGGTCAACGAGGCATGGCTTAGATTTGGCCACGAACGAGGAGCCAGCGACACCTTCGTGGGCGTCAGTTACCTCGAGATCTGCGCGCAGGCTGCGAATGACGGCGACGGAAACGCTGCGGCCGTGCTGGACGCGCTGGAGATGGTGCGGGACGGTCGCCGATCCAGCTTCACCCACCTCTATCGCTGCGGCGACTCCGTCTTCCAGATGCGGGCCGTCCGCTTCGAGCGGGGATCGGAGCAATGGATCCTTGTGACCCACGACGATGTGACGGCGGTGCATGAGGCGCAGCGGGAGGTATCGAACCTCACGGAGCGCCTGTTGGACATCCAGGAGGAGGAGCGACGGCGGATCGCGCTGGAGCTGCACGACTCGACCTCGCAGCATCTCGTCGCGGTCCAGCTGGGGCTCACCGTGGTCAGCCAGGGACGCGCCACCGACCAGACCCTCGCGGACATGCGCGAAGAGCTTATGGAGGCGCACCGGGAGATCCGGACGCTCTCCTACCTCCTGCATCCCCCACGGCTCGCGGCCGAGCGTCTGACGGGGACCCTGCGCCAGTTCGTCAGCGGGTTCCAACGGCGGACCGGCGCCTCAGTCGACCTGATCCTGGAGGGCGCGATCGACGAGGCGCCGTTCCGGGTCCAGCGCGCCATCTTCCGCGTTATCCAGGAAGCCATGGCCAACGCCCATAAGCACGCCAGCGCCAGACTCATTTCGGTCGAGCTTTCGCGGGACGGCGACGGCCTTCGGCTGGAGGTCGCCGACGACGGCCGAAACCTGGAGCGTCCGATCGTTCCCGGCGTCGGCATTCCTGGGATGGAAGCCCGGATAGAACGATTTGGCGGTTCCCTGTCGGTGGCGCTCGCCGGCATGGGAACGACCGTTTCGGCATTCATCCCGGCGCAGGCCCTGAACGACCCGCCCGAACCTGGACGCCCGCCACTGTTCCTTCGGTAAGCCGAGAGGGTCGCTCAGACCTCCGCCCGTGGAAGGGACCGCCCTCGGATCAGGTCCGCGCCCTTCTCGGCGACCATGATGGTGGGAGCGTTGGTGTTGCCGCCGGGCACCTCCGGCATGACCGAGGCGTCGATCACGCGCAGGCCCTCGACGCCGCGCACGCGCAGCTGATCGTCGACCACCGCCATGGGATCGCTCTCGACGCCCATCTTGCAGGTCCCGACCGGATGCAGGGTGATGGCGGCGGTGTTGCGGATGTGCTCTTCCAGCTGTTCGTCCGTCTGCAGACGATCCCCGGGCGTGATCTCCTCGCCGATCAGGCTGGCCAGAGGTTCGGAGCGATAGATCCTGCGCGCCGCGCGCACGCCCCGGATCATCCGGTCGACGTCGGACTTCTCCTTGAACAGATTGAACAGGATCCTGGGCGGGTCGTGCGGATCGGCCGATTTCAGGGTGATCTCGCCGCGGCTGTCCTGCTTGATCATCGAGATGCCGCAGCCGA
>CAZTMF010000601.1:0-2275 GCA_964614675.1 uncultured Caulobacteraceae bacterium
TCGCTGACGGCGCCGCCGTCGCCGATGCGGAAGCCGCCGCCCGCCAGGCGCTTGAGGCCGCCGGCGTGAGCGAGATCGGCTACATCGAAGCCAGGGGCGCCCTGGACCTGCATCGCCTCGGCCCCGGTCCGGTCGGAAAAGAGCCCGCCCGCGTGCTCGCCGCCATCCGCATCGGCCGCACCCGCCTGATTGACAACATGGCGGTCGGCTAAGCGCTCACCAGGCCCCGATCTCCCGCAGACGCTTGGCCAGCTCGGGCGGCGCGTCGTCCTCGTTGAAGCCGACCAGATCCCCTGGGGCCTCGTGGCCCTGCAGATAGCGCCAGCCCTGGAAGGCCCGCCGCGGCGTGGGCTGGACGCGCACGACCTCGGAATCCAGCGTCACCTCGCAGCGGGCGACCACGCCCGCCCCTACGGTGTCGATGGACAGGATGCGCTGGCGGCAGAGCACGAAGCCCTTGAACACGCGATAGAGCGAGCCGCCATCCAGGAGGTCGGCCGCGCGCTTCGGCGTCTGGCGGGTGCGCATGATCCACGGCAGGGGCTCACCCTCGCCGCGCCGCCAGTCGAGCAGCTCCTCGACGGTGTCGCAGCCCACGCAAAGCTTGATCAGATGCAGCGCCATGGCCCCTTGAGAGCCGGCTCAGCCGCGCTTGTCCAGCCGCGCCAGGATCGCACCCTCCGAGACCTGGCCCCCGGCCTCGGCCGAGACCTCGGCCACGACCGCATCGAAGGGCGCGGTCAGCACATGCTCCATCTTCATGGCCTCGAGCACCACCAGGGGCTGGCCCCGATCCACCGACTGGCCGGCTTCGACCTGGACCGCGACGATGCGGCCCGGCATGGGCGAGCGCACGGCCCCGTCGCCCCCCTCTCCCGCGTCAACCGCACCGCTCTCCGACGTTCCGAAGGCGAAGGCCTGACCCGCCTCGAACACCACGACCCGGGAGCCGATCCGCGCCGTGGGGAGCCTCGGCCCCGACGCCTCCGTCAACTCGACCGGAATGGCCCGGCCGTCCATCTGGAGCGTCACGCGCCGGACCGGTGGTCCGTTCAGGCGGAAGCCCACCAGGTCGGTCCAGGGCGAGGCCTTCTCGCCGCCGACCTCCAGCCGCCGCGACGCCGCGGCCGCGGCCAGAACCTCGGCCGAGGGTTCCGCCGGCGGGACCAGGGCCTCGAGCCGCGCCTCGATGAAGCCGGTGTCCACCGCGCCCGAGACGAAGTCGGAATGCTTCAGGCACCTCGTGAGGAAGCCGGCGTTGGTCTTCACCGGCCAGACCTCGACCGAGGCGCAGGCCTTCGCCAGCTCATCCGCCGCCTCGCCGCGGCCCGACGCATGGGCGATCAGCTTGGCGATCATCGGGTCGTAGAAGGGGGTGATCTCTCCGCCCTCCTCCACCCCGCCATCGACGCGCACGTAGCCCTCGGGCAGGCGGAAATGCAGCAAGGGACCCGTGGACGGCAGAAAGCCGGCCGCCGGGTTCTCGGCATAGAGCCTGGCCTCGATCGCGTGACCGTTCAGGGCGATCTGGTCCTGGGTCAGCGGCAGGGGCTCGCCGGAGGCCACCCGCAGCTGCCATTCCACCAGGTCCTGGCCGGTCACCGCCTCGGTGACCGGATGCTCGACCTGCAGGCGAGTGTTCATTTCCATGAACCAGATGCGATCGGCCCTGAGACCTTCGGAGGCGTCGGCGATGAACTCCACCGTGCCAGCGCCGACATAGCCGACCGCCTGGGCGGCCCGCACCGCTGCGCCGCAGACCGCCGCGCGGGTCTCGGCGTCCATGCCGGGCGCCGGCGCCTCCTCGATCACCTTCTGATGGCGGCGCTGCAGCGAACAGTCCCGCTCGTAGAGGTGGACGACCTGGCCCTGGGCGTCGCCGAACACCTGCACCTCGATATGGCGCGGGCGGCTGACATAGGTTTCCAGCAGCACCCGGTCGTCGCCGAAAGCGCTCTTGGCCTCGCGCCGGGCCCCCTCCAGCGCGGCCTCGAAATCCGCGGCCGCCTCGACCTTGCGCATCCCCTTGCCGCCGCCGCCGGCCACGGCCTTGATCAGCACCGGATAGCCGATCCGGTCCGCCTCGGCCTTCAGCCTGGCTCCGGACTGGTCCTCGCCGAGATATCCGGGCGTCACCGGCACGCCGGCCTCGGCCATCAGCCGCTTGGCGGCATCCTTCAGGCCCATGGCGCGGATCGCGGCCGGCGGCGGGCCGACCCAGACCAGTCCCGCGGCCGTCACGGCCTCGGCGAAGCCGGCGTTCTCCGACAGGAAG
>CAZTMF010000602.1:0-2258 GCA_964614675.1 uncultured Caulobacteraceae bacterium
GCTCGCGCAGGATCTGGGTCATCTGGGTGACGTAGAAGGTGTGGGTGATCCCCAGCTTGGGATCCGACAGGCGTCGCAGCGCCAGCTCCGGATCGAACTTCGGCGACAGGAGCAGGCTGGCCCCCATCAGCAGAGGCGCCCGCGCGCCGGCCATCAGTCCCGCTACGTGGAACAGCGGCATGTCGCACATCATCACGCTGGACGCGGAAAGCCGGGTGCTGAGCGCGAAATTGATGTTCGAGGCGAAGGCGTTGCGCTCCGACAGCATCACGCCCTTGGGCCGGCCGGTGGTGCCGGAGGTGTAGAGCAGGGTCGAGCACTGGTCGGCGCGGGCGGGCCGGGGCCGCGAGGGTCGGTCCGGCGCGGCGTCCAACAGGGGCTGTAGCGCCGCCTGTTCGAGGGGCCAGATACGTTCGATCGAATGCCCGCCGGTCAGGGCGTCCACGACCGGGCGGAACTCATCCTCGACGAACAGCAGACGCGGCGCGCAATCCTGCACCAGGACGGAAATCTCGGGCGGCGAGAGCCGCCAGTTCAGCGGTGTGAAGATCGAGCCGATGCGGATGCAGGCGAAGTGGATGGTCAGGAAATCGAGGCTGTTGCGGCTCAGCACAGCGACGCGTTCGCCGGCCGGCTCGCCCAGCGCCCGCTCGAGGATCGCCGCGCAGCGGTCGATGCGGCGATCGAATTCCAGGTAGCTGACCGAAAGGCCTGACGAGAAGTCGCGGATCGCCAGCTTGCCCGGCTGGACCTGGCCCCAGTAGGCGATGGGGTCGACCATCCCGAACGAATCGTCGGGGGCGATGGCTTGAATCATCGTTTCATCCGTTTGTCCCGGCGGACGCCGAGACCCAGACGTTTTGTCTAGCCTGCGAGGGGCCGGAATAAAAAGCCTCGAGAAGCCTACCGCCGCATGTTCTCGGCCCACTCGATGGTCCTGGCGAGGCCGCCGAAGGTGAAGAAGTGCACGCCCGAGACCCCCAGGGTGGGGTTCGCCTGCTGGGCCGCGGCGACCCCGGCCAGCACGGCCTCGGGGGTCTCGCCGTTCATCACCTTGCGGGCCAGGTCGTGGCGCTGCTTCAGCGCGCGCAGCGAGGCGCCGACGCCGCACATCAGGGCGTACTTGATCAAGGTCGAGCGCTCGGCGGGTCCGGCGACGCCGACACGGTAGGGGACCCTTGTCCCCTGGGACCGCATGCACGCCGCCAGCTCGATGATCGGCTCCGCATCAAAGCAGAACTGGCTGATCAGGGTCACGTCCAGGCCCGCTTCGGCGGCGGTGCGCAGCTTGGCCCGGCGCGCTTCCTCCAGCACCGCGTCGGCCACCCGCGGGTGGCCTTCGGGGTAGCAGGCGATGAAGATCTTCCGCACGCCGTGCGTCTGGAACAGGCCGCTCTCGATCAGCTGCTGGCTGCAGTGGAGCTCGCCTTCCGGCCTGTCGCGGTCGCCGCCCAGCGCCAGCAGGTGGTCCACGCCCGCCTCGTCTTTGAGGCGGCCGAGCGCGCGATCCACCTGCTTCAGGTCCGCGAAGTTGCGCGCCACGACGTGGGGAACCGGGATCAGCCCCGACCCCCGCAGCCGCGCGGCGGCCGAGATCACGAGGTCGAGGCTTTCGCCGGGGATCGCCGGGATGAACACCTCCGCGCCCGCGGGCAGCACCTCGGGCGCCGCTTCGATCGACTGGCGGTCACGCGCGGTCACCTCGGTCGAGTATTCGCGCAGCAGGCCGGCCAAGGCTCCGCCGGCGGCGCCCGCCGCCAGAGTCTGCATCGTCAGATCAGCTCGCGTTTTCGGGAGATTATGAAGGACTCGTCGTTGAACCAGAGACCGCCGTGCTTTCGCAGCACCTCGCGCGTGGCCCTGAGGTAGCCGTCGTCGCGCATGGCGTCCTCCAGCCGCTGGTCCTCGATCTGGGCCACATAGGCGGCGTCGTTCCAGGCGGCGAAGAGGGTCGAGGTGCCGATCGATGCGTTTTCCGCCTCGATCTCACCGGGCAGGGTGTGCATGTCGTAGCGGAACACCGCCTTGTTGTCGGCCCCGGCGACGAAGTTGAAGCTCCGGGCGGCCTTGCCGAGCTCGGCCTTGGTGGCGTTCAGCAGGTCGTGGCGGTTGGTCTGGAACGGCTCTTCCCCCGGCCAGACCTTCTGGATGATCTCCAGCGCGGGATCGTGGCCGCAGGAGTGGATTCCGAGCAGCCGCCCGCCCGGGGCCAGGCTCCGGGTCAGGGGCGCGATCACCCGCTTGGCCTTGAACTGGGT
>CAZTMF010000603.1:0-2252 GCA_964614675.1 uncultured Caulobacteraceae bacterium
CGAGTGGTGGAGGGGGCGAGCCCCACGCACAGAATCGCAGCTGCGACTCCTGCGGCCGGCGACTCGCCCCCTCCACCACCCGCCATCGCTACCGCGATGGGGGAGGTAGTTGCTTCCTAAATCAAGTCCAGCGGCATCTTGCCCGGGTCGCCCCGCCAGGCGGCGCGGGCGGCGGCTTCGTCGGCCTTGGATTTCTCGGCCTGGCCCAGCCGCTGCTCGGCGAGGGCGCGGACCTGGAGCGCCAGGGCGTCGGAGGGCCAGTCCTTGAGGCTGGCGTCGGCCTCCCGAACGGCGTCGGCATTGCGCCCTGCCTTCAGATGGGCGGCCGCGAGGCTGCGGCGGACCGGATACCACCAGGGCGGCGGATCCATGCCCCACTTGGCCTTCTCCTGCATCGCAGCGGCGGCGGCGAAGGCCTTGGCGGCGTCGTCTGGACGGCCCTGGAGCATGTCCGCCCGGCCCTCCAGCACACGCTGGGCGATCTGGGCCTCGGTGATGCCGTACTGCTGGTCCTTCTTGGCCTTCTTCCACTGCTCGATTTCCTGGCCGATCAGCTGGCTCTCTCCCAGCACCGCCTTGGCGTCTCCCTTCGACGCCAAGGCCTCGCCACGCGCATAACGCCACATGGCGAGCGTCTGCCGGTCGCCGTCCTTGGGCTCGGCGAACTGCAACGCACGCTCGGGCGCATAGCGTCCGTAGGCGGCCATGACCCGGGCGGTCATATAGCCCATGTTCTCGCGGCCGCCGGGCGGGAAGGCCACCTTGGCGTCGTCGGCGAACTTCACCGCCAGCGGGCCGTCGCCGGCCATCATGGCCCCCGCGAGGCCGAAGCTCAGGTTGTGGGGATAATAGTCGGGCGAGCCCAGCACCCCCGGCGCATCCGTGGCCTTGGCGTGCAGGGCGTCCACCTCCAGCGCCTTGGCGTTCAGGGCGGCGACGTCCTCGTAGCGGCCGACGTGGATGTAGGTATGGGCCGCCATGTGGATCAGGTGACTGGCCGCGGGCGCCAGGCCCGCCAGCCGCTCGGCGTAGGGCAAGGCGTCGGCCGGGTCGCCGGCCGCCTCGGTGGCGTGGATGTAGTAATGGATGGCCGCGGTGTTGTCGGGCTGGGCCTTGAGGATGGGCTCGACGATGGCGCGGGCCTGGACCGCGGCCGGATGGTCGCCGCGGCGATCGGCGGTCAGCAGGGCCTCGGCGGCGATCAGGCGGATGTCGATCCTGGACGGGTCCTTGGCCACGGCCTTCAGCAGGGCGGCGGCGAACTTCTCCTCGGCCTGGGCAGTCTGCTTGGCCTGATAGCGGTCGATCAGGGCCTGGGAGAGGGCGCGCTCCTCGTCGGTCCGCGCGGCCTTCAGCGCATCCTGGGCCATGCCGAGGGCGGTCTTGGCGTCCTTGTCGTCGACGTCGAAGTTCTGGGTCGGACCGCGCGACAAAGCCTGGCCCCACCGGCACATGGCGCAGCCGGGATCGGCCGCCACGGCCTTGTCGAAGGCCAGCCTGCCGTCCTCGTGGTAGAAGGCGTGGTAGAGCTGGATACCGAAATCGAACCAGCGCTGGGCCTCAGGGCTCGTGGTTCGCACCGGAAAGCCGCCCGACCCGACTCCGGTCATGAACTCGATCTTCCGCGGGCCCTTGTTCGACGCATAGGCCTGCTCGGCCCGGCAGATGTGGCCGACGCTGACCGAAGAGGCGTCGAGCGACGCCGCGGTCGGGGCCAGGAGGGCCATCACCAGGGGCGCGCCGACCAGAACCTTCATGCAGTCTGCTCCAGATCCGCCGGGACTGTGGCGGCTAGCCCAGGCTCAGGCCAGCCTTTTGTGGCCCTCCGCCGGCGCCGCTTCGGGCCTGAAACATGTCGGCAATTTAACTGGCGCCGGCGCCCAACGCGCCCCATGGCTCGGGTGATGGTGGGGCGGACATGAGCTTTTCGGTTCTGATCGGGGCGGCGGCGGCTGCGGCCGTGGCCGCGGCGAGCGCGCCGGCGACTTCGGGTGCGGCGACCCCCGGCGTGGGCGTGGTCCGCTATCCGGCCGCCTTCTTCACCGCCATGCGGCCCAACACCGCCCTGGAGATGATTCAGCGCCTGCCCGGCTTTTCCTTCGACGCGGGACAGCAGGTGCGCGGCTTCGCCGGCGCCGCCGGCAATGTGCTGATCGACGGCGACCGGCCGACCGCCAAGCAGGATGACCTCGGTTCGATCCTGCAGCGCATCCCCGCCACCCAGATCGACCATATCGACGTGATCCGGGGCG
>CAZTMF010000604.1:0-2251 GCA_964614675.1 uncultured Caulobacteraceae bacterium
CAGTCCGGGGACGCTGCGGGCGGTGCTGGACGAGGCGGCGAAGTTCTCGGCCGCCTGGCTCGCGCCGCTCAATCTGGTGATGGACCGCGAGGGCTGCCGGCTCGAGGGCGGACGGGTGCGCACGGCCAGGGGGCACGCCGAGGCCTGGCGGGCTTATGTCGAGGCGGGTTGGCCGGGGATCGACCAGCCGCCGGCGCTCGGCGGCGCCGGCCTGCCCCTGGTCGCCCTGGCCGCCTGCACCGAGATCTTCGACCGGGGATCGGTCGCCTTCGGCATGGCGCCCACGGGCCTTCGGGCTGCGGCCCGGCTGATCGCGGCCCACGCGGACGACCAGATCAAGATCGAGTGGCTGCCCAGGCTGGTCTCCGGCGAATGGGTCGCGACCATCTGCATTTCCGAGGCCGACGCCGGCTCGGACGCCGGCCGCATCCGCACCCTCGCCGAGCCCGACGGCCAGGGCGGCTGGCGGATCACCGGCGAGAAGATGTGGATCTCCTATGGCGACCACGACCTTGCCCAGCGCACCGGCCACTGCCTGCTTGCGCGCACGCCCGGCGCGGCGCCCGGCGGCGCGGGGCTCAGCCTGTTCCTGGTGCCCGACGGTATCGAGGGGAAGCGCAACGCCATCGCCGTCCGGCGGCTGGAGGAGAAGCTCGGCCTGCACGGCTCGCCCACCTGCGCCATGGGGTTTGAAGGAGCCCGCGGCTACCTGATCGGCGTCGAGGGCCGGGGCCTGGCCCAGCTCTTCACCATGATCGCACCCATGCGCCTGATGGTGTCGGTGCAGGGCCTGACCATTGCGGCCGGCGCCGCCGACGTCGCCCTGGCCTATGCCGAGGAGCGCCGCCAGGGTGGCGCGCCGGACGCTCCGCCCGTCCCCATCGTCCAACACCCCGACGTCCAGCGCATGCTGGCCAACATGGCGAGCCGCGTGGAGGTCGTGCGCGGTCTGGTGCTGGCCGCGGCCGTCCAGGCTGACCTGGCGCGGCTGGAAACGGACGCCGACGCGCGTGCGGACGCAGCCGCCCTCGCCGGCTGGCTGCTGCCCATCGCCAAGACCTTCGCCGCGGAGACTGGCTTCGAGGTCGCCAGCGAGGCCGTCCAGGTGCTTGGCGGGGCCGGCTATGTGAAGGATTGGCCGGTCGAACAGGCCCTGCGCGACTCCCGGGTCTTCGCCATCTTCGAAGGCGCGAGCGGCATCCAGGCGCTGGACCTGCTGCATCGGCGGCTTCGCCGCGAGGAGGGCCGCGGCCTCAAGGCCTTCCTGAAGATGGCCCGGGCGGACGCGGCCCTGGGCCGGGAGAAAGCGGGAGATATGGCTGCCGTCATCGATCTGCTGGCCGTGCTCGACCTCCTGGAGCGTTCGGCGGCCCAGCTGGCGGCCGACCGATACGGCGACGCAGGCGCCTATGCCCTGCTCGAGCTGGGCGCGCTCGCCGCCACCGGCTGGGCGGCGCTCCGGCTCACGCGACTGGACCCAGCGGGTGTCGGCGGGCGGCTGGCGGCGGCCGGCCGCTGGTGGCTGACCGACCTCAAGGCCAAGGCGGAGCTGCGCCGGGCCGAGATCGCCCTCGGCGCCGGACGCCTGGAGCTTTTCCAGGCCCTGCGTCGGCCGCACTGAAGGGGCCCAAGGAACCGGGGCCGGAACGGGGGTATTCTGCCCTTCGGAGGTGAGCCTTGGCCGATCGCAAGCTCAAGACCTATCAGTCGAAGCGCAACTTCGACCTCACGGGCGAACCCTCGGGCGAGGCCGAGATCGCGCCCTCCCCGCGTCTGCGCTTCGTGATCCAGAAGCACGCCGCCACGCGGCTGCACTACGACCTGAGGCTCGAATATGACGGCGTCTTCAAGTCCTGGGCGGTGACGCGCGGGCCATCCTTGGATCCGCACGAGCGGCGGCTGGCCGTCGAGGTCGAGGACCACCCCCTGGATTACGGCGACTTCGAAGGGACCATCCCCAAGGGCCAGTACGGCGGCGGCACGGTGATGCTGTGGGACCGGGGCTACTGGGCGCCCGAGGGGACGATGAGCATCGCCGCCCAACTTAAGAAGGGCCATCTCACCGCCGTGTTCGCCGGCGAGCGGATGAAAGGCGCCTGGCACCTTGTCCGGCTGGACAAGGACCGCGAGCGCAACAAGCGGACCAACTGGCTGCTGATCAAGGCGCACGACGGACTGGAACACGAGGGCGGCCACGATGCCTTCCTCGAGGACAACGACAGCTCCATCGCCTCGGGGCGCGGGATGGAGG
>CAZTMF010000605.1:0-2248 GCA_964614675.1 uncultured Caulobacteraceae bacterium
CGGCATGAGCGCCTACGCCGAGATCATGCTGGCCCTGGGCTATGTGGTGCAGGGCTCGGACGCCAAGGCGTCCGCCAACACCGAGCGGCTGGAGAAGCTGGGCGCCCGGATCTTCATCGGCCATGACGCCGCCCACATCGATGGCGCGGCCGCGGTGGTCTATTCGACCGCCATCAAGCCCGGCAACCCGGAGCTCGAGGCGGCCCAGGCGCGCCGCATCCCGCTGGTCCGGCGGGCCGAGATGCTGGCCGAGCTGGTCCGCCTGAAATCCTCGGTGGCCGTCGCCGGCACCCATGGCAAGACCACCACCACCTCGCTGGTCGCGGCCCTGCTGGACGCGGGGGGGCTGGATCCCACGGTGATGAACGGCGGGCTGATCAACGCCTATGGCGCCAACGCCAAGGCCGGCCAGGGCGACTGGGTGGTGGTCGAGGCCGACGAGAGCGACGGCACCTTTCTCTATCTCAAGCCCACCATCGCGGTGGTCACCAACATCGACCCCGAGCACCTGGATCACTGGGGCGACTTCGAGGCGGTGAAGAAGGGCTTCCAGGAGTTCGTCGAGAGCATCCCCTTCTACGGCCGCGCCGTGGTGTGCCTGGACCATCCCGAGGTGCAGTCCATGGCCGCGCGGGTCGAGAACCGCCGGATCATCACCTACGGCGCCAACCCCCAGGCCGAGGTCCGCGCCCTGGACGTCGAGATGGGCCCGGACGGCGCCTGCTTCGACGTGCTGATCTCTCCGGTCGAGGGCGAGCCGGTGCGCATGGAGCGGATGCGCCTGCCGATGGCCGGCCAGCACAATGTGCTGAACGCCCTGGCCGCGGTCGCGGTGGCCCGCGAGATCGGGCTGGACGAGGCGGCGATCCGCCAGGGCCTGGCCGGCTTCGAGGGCGTCCGGCGCCGCTTCACCACCACCGGCATTGTGGACGGCGTGAGGATCATCGACGACTACGGCCACCATCCGGTGGAGATCACCGCGGTGCTGAAGGCCGCGCGCGCCATCACCGACAAGCGCGTGATCGCGGTGGTGCAGCCCCACCGCTACAGCCGGCTGCAGGACCTGTTCGACGAGTTCTGCGGCTGCTTCAACGACGCCGACACGGTGATCGTCGCCGAGGTCTATCCCGCCGGCGAAGCCCCCATCGAAGGGGTGAACCGCGACGCCCTGGCCGAGGCCCTGCGCCGCGCCGGCCACCGCCATGTCATCGCCCTGCCGGACCCCGCCGACCTGCCCGCCCTGGTGGCCCAGGAAGCGCGGGATGGCGACCTCGTGGTCTGCCTGGGCGCCGGCGATATCACCCAGTGGGCCTATGCCCTGCCGGACGGGCTGAAGGCCCTGGCCAAGGCGTGAGCGGCTGGCGCGACCGGCTGCCGCCCGTCCGCGGCAAGCTCCTGCTCGATACGGCCCTGGCGCCCTACACCTGGCTTCGCGTCGGCGGGCCGGCCGAGGCGCTGTTCTTGCCGGAGGACGAGGACGACCTTTCGGCCTTCCTCAAGGGCCTGGATCCGGCCGTGCCGGTCATGCCGATCGGCGTCGGCTCCAACCTGCTGGTCCGCGACGGCGGGGTCGAAGGGGTGGTGATCCGCCTGGGCCGCGGCTTCGCCAAGGTGGAGCCGCGGGGAGGGTCCACGATCTACGCCGGCGCGGCCACGCTCGACGCCAATCTGGCGCGCGAGGCGGCCAAGGCCGGGATCGCGGGGCTGGAGTTCTATCGCGGCGTGCCCGGAACTATCGGCGGCGCCTGCATGATGAACGCCGGCTGCTACGGCTCGGAGACCAAGGACGTGCTGGTCGAGGCCTACGCCATCGACCGCAGGGGCGAGCGGCGCACCCTGTCCAACACCGAGATGGGCTTCAGCTACCGCAAGTCGGCGGCCGGGGCCTCGGGGGATCTGATCTTCACCGGCGCCCTATACGGCGGGACGCCCGGCGATCCGGCCGAGATCGAGGCGCGCATGGCCGAGATCACCGCCCGCCGCGAAACCACCCAGCCGATCCGCGAGAAGACCGGCGGCTCGACCTTCAAGAACCCGCCGGGCCATTCCTCCTGGAAGCTGGTCGACGACGCCGGCTGGCGCGGCAAGCTCTTCGGCCAGGCGATGTTCTCGCCCCTGCACGCCAACTTCCTGATCAACACCGGCGAAGCCACCGCCGCCGACCTCGAGGGCCTGGGTGAAGCCGTGCGGGCGGACGTGCGGGAGAAGTTCGGCGTCGAGCTCGAGTGGGAGATCAAGCGGATCGGGA
>CAZTMF010000606.1:0-2247 GCA_964614675.1 uncultured Caulobacteraceae bacterium
CCTTGTAGACGCCGGCGTGGACTTCGATCACGTCGCCGGGCCGCACGCGGGGCGGAAACGTGATGGAGTGGTCCGACTGGTCCGAGCCCATGAAATAGGCCGCCAGCAGCCCGGTGAAGGCCGGCGCCTGCTTGGGACCCGTCCAGCCCCAGGGATAGACGTGGAAGGTCCGTCCGCCTGGCGCGGGCTCGGGCGCCTTTCGGGTGCGGACGGTGACCAGCTTTTCACGAGGTCCGCGCACGCCATCGGGGTCGCTGAGTACGAGGCGGGCCTCGTAGGTCGTGTCCGGCTCCAGGTTCAGCAGGCTGCCGGCGAACATGTCGGGCGCGACGTAGTCGTAGAACCGGCCCCAGTCGCTGTTGCGGGGCTTGCCGCCGGACACCTCCTCGCCCTGCAGCCGGAGCAGCGGCAGGCCCTGTCGCCACCGCGCCTCGCCGCGTTTGCGGTAGCTGACCTCGATCCGGGCGTTCCGGTCGCCGTCGCCCTGGATGCGCCATTCGAAACCCAGTGAAACCAGAGTCGGCCGCTCGACGGTGAAGACGCCGGACGTGGTCTGGGGCGCAGGTTTCGGCGCGGCGATGGCGGGTGAGACGAGCCACAGCAGGCCGACAGCGGACCCGGCCGCCCACCGCCACAACGCTCCCAGCCGATTTCCCATGGCCGGTCCCTCCGCCTTTCCGCGACCTTAGCGGGCGGAGGCGGGCGAGGGGAGCGGGCCCTGGCTTGTGGCCGATGCGCCCTTGCACGGGCCGATATCGAACCACGGCAGCCTCAGGTCGCCGCGGTAGTGGTCGATACAGACGCTGGAGCCAGCTTCGACCGAGTCATAGAGCGCGGAAGAGACCTCCACGGACTTCGCCGGCTGGTCGCCCCAGGACGCGAGTTGAAGGTAATAGGACGTCGAGCGCCCGTGGCTTTCATGCTTGTCCTGCACCTCGACGACATAGGACTGGTCCGGATGCCCGACCGAGACGGCGTCGAGATACGCCCCGCCTCCGTAGGCCAGGAGGGCCGCAAACGCCCCTACCGCCAAGGCGGATTGCAGTCTGGGCGCCGACGTCGTCGTCCGCTGGGCCAGGAGGACGGCCACTCCGACGCCGGCGACCATCGCCGCGATCAGCAGCGGATCGACGGTCAGCAGGTGGACCGTCAGGACCCCGCGCATGGCGAGGGCCGCGGCGGGCAGCGGCGCCGCCATCACCGTCGGACGGACCCCGACGCGAGGCAGCCAGATCACCAGCCCCTTGAACGCGGCGACAAGCGCATAGGCCGCCGCCAGGCATGCCGCCACGACGCCGAGCGCAATCGGCGGCGGCGTGTAGAAGAACCCGAGCCACAGGGCGACGGCGGCGCAGGCCACGCTGAAGCCGACGGTGATGCGCGTGGCCCATGCGAGCCGATTGGCGCGTTCGGCGGAGGTGGCGCCGTAGCTGTCGTCCGCGAGCACGCTCGCCCGGTCGGCTTCCTTCTCGACGACCGTCGGGTCGGGCGCGCCACTCAGCCAATCGGCAAATATGGGGTCGTTCCGGAGGCTTCCGGCAAAGGTGAGGGTTCGGCCGCGACCGGGCGCGGCCACAACGTTGAAATAGGAGCCAGAGCGGGTCGTGTAGGTCCGGCTGACCCCCTCGATATCGGAGCGATAGAGCACGGTGGGCGAGAAGAGACCGGGGCGGACCAGCCGGTCCGGGAAAAGCTCGACTTCCGGGTCCTTCAGCCGCCAGAGACGATAGACGCCGTAGGCGCCCAGGCCAAGGAAGGCGAGAGCGACGAGGGCCTGTCCGGTCGATGCAGGGCGCGCGCCTTTGACGAGAACCGCGGTTAGACCCAGCCCCATCGCGAGCATGAGGCCATGTCCCGCGATGGAGCCAACGAGCCGCCACCCCTTGGGCCTTAGGGCGTAGGGAAGCTTCGACGCGTTCGGCGCCACTGCCGGAAATGCCATGTCCGCCCCCTTCGAGCGCCCGTGATTTGAGCCCCAAGCGCTGTCTGCCGCTACTGTGTGCTAGACAGTGTGTGCCACACAGTGTGTGCCACACAGTGTATGTCACACAGCATGTCGATCGATGGCGACATCTATGAGATTCTCCGTCTCGAGTTGCGCCGGGGGTCGCTGATCCTGGCCGTGCTCGGCCTGCTGCGCGCGGAGCACTACGGCTACACCCTGCGCAAGGCCCTCGCCGGCCAGGGCGTCGATATCGACGAGGGCGCGCTCTATCCGATGCTGCGCCGCCTCGACAGCCAGGGCCT
>CAZTMF010000607.1:0-2215 GCA_964614675.1 uncultured Caulobacteraceae bacterium
CATGAACACCGGCTCGCCGACCTGCGCCCACACGAAGCGATAGTTCCCCAACCTGGGAAGACCGGGATCCGCGGGTCCGGCGCCGGACGTGCGGAGAGCCGCAGCGTAGGCCTTCGCCTGCCGGAGAATGCGCGCATAGCGGGTGTCCTTGGCCGCCACGGCCCGCACGAATTCGGCCGGACTGATATATCCGGCCGCCTGCCGCGGCTTTCCGGCGGCCTGCCCGACCAGGACGAGCAGCTTGGGCGAGCCCAGCGCCTCGGCGGTCGCCGCGAGTGCGAACAGGCGGGTCAAGTACCAGGCCTGTCCAGCTTCGACGTCGACGACCAGGATCCTGTGCCGATGGGCCTCGTCGGCGGCCTGCTCGAGTTCCCCGCGACTGCTCTCGGCGATGAAGACGCCCTGCTGGACGCCGCTGTAGGTAATGGACGCAGAGCTTGCTTCGCTGCCGGCCACCGCGCTCGCGAAATTCAGCTTCAGGCCGAGCGGGCCCTCGATCGTCGCCCGACTCGCCTTCAGAAAGGACAGCGCTCTGGCGATCAGCGGAGCGGCCGCGAAAGCGATGCCGAGCCCGACCACGAGGCTCCAGCCATCCTTCTTGTTCGGCCAACCGGTGAGCTGAGCGAAGCCGAGGAAGAGCACCATGAAGAGGGCGAAGACGACCAACGGGAGCACGACGTCTCGCCAACTGACCGACAGTTCGCGCATGTCCGCCTCCATTGCGCCAGTCATGGTTGAGCTTCGGCCTAGAAGACGTCAAGCGCGAATCGGCTCGACGACCGGCTCGTAATCCAAGCGACCAGATCAACGTCCGGGCGGCGGGGCGTCGTCGTCGTTGAAGGCGCCGGGCGGCAGGCCGATGTGGAGCGGACCCAGCTTGACCTCGTGCCCGGCCGTCGTTCCGGGCGTCCCGCCGACGCCCGCCACCTTGACCGCGGCGTTGCCGAGTCCGGGCGGGCCCATGGGCATCCGCCCGTTGAGCTCGTGGGCGCGGACGCTGGCGTCGAACCAGGCGCGCTTGGCCGGATCGATCGGGGCTTCGAGATGCAGGTTGGGGTCCAGATGCGCCTTCAACAGGCGGTCGCAACGGGCGCGTTCCTCAGGGCTGAGGTGGAAGCGGTCCATGTCGGCACAGGCCACCGAGCCTCGCAGGATGCTGCGCAGCTGGGCCTGGGCGTCCGGCGCGGGCGGCGCGGCTGGGCCGGCCGGCAGAGTCGATGGCGCAGCGGGAACGATCGGTGGAGCAAGTGCGGGGACCATTGAAGCCCGGCGGGCGGTGGCCCTGGGCGGCGGCTGGCGTTCGGCTTTCGGGGGCGGCCGCCAGGGCTGGATCAGCCGGACGAGGAAGGCGGGAGGGTCCTTGGGCGGCGAGGCGATCCTCACCGTCAGGACGACGGCCAGCACCATCGCGGCATGGATGGCGAGCGCGCCTGCCACGCCCGTCGTCCACGTCCGTCCGGCACGGCTGGCCATACCTCGCCCCTAGGCTGGAGAACGGACGCTGTTCGCCGAACTTGGCTAAAGCGGGGCCTTATCGCGGCGGCCCCGGCCACACTCAATAGGGCGGCGCCCGGACTGTGCGTTGGGTCTTGCCGGCCTCGGCCCACCATTCCATGTCCGCTGCGAAGCGGGGAAAGCTGCGCGCCAGGGCCTCGCCGCCCGCGTCGATGGGATGGCCCTCGGCGTCGAGCGACTGGGTGATCGGCCCCACGGAGAGGGTGCTGGAGACCACCACCATGCCCATCTCCGAAAGCGTCCCATGCCAGAGGACGTTGGACCGGGCCCCGGCGATGCGGCCGGCCGAATAGCTGGCGATCGCCGCCGGCCGCCAGAACCACTCCTCGAGGAAATGGTCGGTCAGGTTCTTGAGGCCCGGCTGCATGCCCCAATTGTATTCGCCCGCTACGAAGACGAAGGCGTCGGCGGCCTTGATCTTGGCGGCCAGGGCTTCCATGGCCGGCGGCGCCTCCCCGGGCGGATGCTCCTTGTACATGCGGTCGAGCATCGGCAGCCCGACCACCTGGGCGTCGATCAATTCGACCGCGTGGCCCCGCGCCGCCAGGGCCTCGGTGACATATCGCGCCAGCCGGATGCCGGCCCGGTCGCGCCGGTAGGAGCCGTAGAACACCAGGATCTGCAGCGGCATGGTCCGTTCCCCATGCGGCGGTCTAGCACACGCCGGTTGCTCGCGTTGACTCCCGGCCCGGGCCGCCTA
>CAZTMF010000608.1:0-2212 GCA_964614675.1 uncultured Caulobacteraceae bacterium
CGAGGCGGGCCTGCTGCTGCGCGAACTGGCGCGGCTTGGGCCCTGCGAGGTCGAGTTGGACGTCTCCGAGTTGCCGCCGCTCGCGGATCTGGATCCCGAAGGGGCTTATCTGGCCTGGACCGTCATCCTGACGGCCGAGGTCGAACAGGCCGCCATCGCCCAGGTGTTCGAGTTCGTCGATGGTGACTGCGAGCTCGAGATCGGACCCGTGGACGGCGAGGCAGCCGGCGAGCCTGAGCCGGCGATGGACGTCTCCGCCCTGCTGGCGCGGATCCAGTCCGACTCTCCGGCCGCGGCCGAAGCCGTCTGCGAACCCGCGGCCGCCCCGGACGCCGCGACTGTCGAGACGGCGACCAGGGCCGAGCCCCCGGGGAGCCAGGGGGCGGCCAATTCCAACGCCACGGGCGCCACCATTCGCGTCGATCTGGATCGGGTGGATCGGCTGATCGACCTGGTCGGCGAGCTGGTGATCAACCAGGCTATGCTGAGCCAGCGGGTCATGGAGGCCGGACTCGCCCGCGCGTCCTCGGTGGCCATGGGGCTGGACGAGCTCGAGCAGCTCACCCGCGAGATCCAGGACAGCGTCATGGCGATCCGGGCCCAGCCCGTGAAGTCGGTGTTCCAGCGCATGCCGCGCCTGGCGCGCGAGGTCGCCGCCTTGACGGGCAAGCCTGTGCGGCTGGTCACCGAGGGCGAGACCACGGAAGTGGACAAGACGGTGATCGAGCGGTTGGCCGATCCCCTGACCCACATGATCCGCAACGCCATCGACCATGGCCTGGAGAGCCCCGAGGCGCGGGCCGCGGCCGGCAAGCCCGCCGAGGGCGTGGTGCGCCTCTCGGCCGCTCACAGATCGGGACGGATCGTCATCGAGGTGTCCGACGACGGCGGCGGCATCGACCGCACACGCGTGCGCGCCATCGCCATCGAGCGCGGCGTCATCGCGCCGGACGCGGTCCTCTCCGACGAGGAGACCGACAACCTGATCTTCATGCCCGGCTTCTCGACGGCCAGCACGGTGTCGGACATCTCCGGCCGCGGCGTCGGCATGGACGTGGTGCGCCGGTCGATCCAGACGCTGGGCGGCCGCATCTCGATCTCGTCGAGACCCGGCCAGGGCTCGACCTTCACCATGAGCCTGCCCCTGACCCTGGCGGTGCTGGACGGCATGGTGGTGACGGCGGAGGGCCAGACCCTCGTGGCGCCGCTCACGGCCGTGGTCGAGACCCTGCAGCCCCGGCCGGACGACATCCAGGGCCTGGGCGCCGGCGGCCGGGTGATGGCCATCCGGGGCGTCTACACGCCCGTGATCGACGTGGGAGTCGCCCTTGGCTACCGCGATCGCCCCCGCGAGCAGGCCTCGGTGGCTCTGCTCGTCGAAGGCGAGGACGGGACCCAGGCCGCCCTGATGGTCGATCAGATCCTCGGCCAGCGCCAGGTCGTGATCAAAAGCCTTGAGGCCAACTACCGCCAGGTTCCCGGCGTCGCCGCGGCGACCATCCTGGGCGACGGACGCGTGGCCCTGATCCTCGACATCGACACCATCGTCGCCGCCTCGCGCGGCGCCGAACCCGTCCGCTCCGAGCGGCTTCAAGCAGCAGCAGGCTAGCAATGACCCAACCCTCCGCCACCGAAGGGCGTCCGCGGGAACTGATCTCGTTCCGCATCGGCGCACAGGAGTTCTGCGTGGACATCATGGCCGTGCGGGAGATCCGCGGCTGGACCGCGGCCACCGCGCTGCCGCAGTCGCCCGCCTTCGTGCGCGGGGTGATCAACCTGCGCGGCGCGGTGCTGCCGATCGTCGACCTCGCCGCCCGGCTGGGCTTCGATGCGACCGAGGCCACCGATCGGCACGTGATCATCGTGGCCCAGATCCTGGGCCAGACCGTGGGCCTGCTGGTCGACGCTGTCTCGGACATCCTGACCATCACCGACGAGGTGGTGCAGCCGACGCCGGACGTCGCTTCCGACATGGCCAAGACCTTCGTGCGCGGCCTGCTGGCCGTGGAAGGCCGGATGATCAGCCTCGTCGGATTGGATCACATCCTGCCCCAAGAGCTCCAGGACGCGGCATGAGCGCGGCCCTGGCCAGGATCGAGAGCGGAACCGAGCGCATGGTCGACGGCGAGTTCGCCTTCACCGCGTCCGACTTCCGCAAGATCGCCGCCATGCTGCATGGCGACGCCGGCATCGCCTTGCCCGAGAGCAAGGC
>CAZTMF010000609.1:0-2207 GCA_964614675.1 uncultured Caulobacteraceae bacterium
GGCGGGCTGGACGGCCGCTACACCTACGAAGAGCTGATGTACGAGCTCTGCATCCTGCCCGAGAGCGAGGTGCGCTATTCGGTGCCCTTCGAATGGAACAGCCTCGAGCACTACGAGCCCGAGACCCGGCTGATCCACTACACCGACATGGACACCCAGCCCTGGGTCAATGCGGTCAACCGGCACGGCCCGCTCTGGATGGAGGAGGTGCGGCTGATGCTGGATACCGGGGCGCTCACCCAGACCGAGCTCAGGACCGAGATCGACCTCGGCTATTTCCGCCCCTCGCTGTTGGCCGAAATCCAGGAGATGCCGCACCGGCGCGGCTGGAACCCAGAGCGTGCGGCGGTCTACGCCGCCATGGACGAGCGAGCGGGATTCGTCCGCCACGCCGAGGTCTACAGGCGCAAGAAGATGCGAGCGGAAGCGATCAAGCGTTACGCCGCCGAACAGCGCTCGACTGTCGCCTAGTCGACAGTTTGTCCTGAATTCGACTTGGCAAGCCTGGCCTCGATCAGGCCTGCGAGTCCTGCCGCCACGGGCCGCCCCGCACTGAAACTTTGAGCCCTCACGCTTATGCTTGATCTATACTGGGACAGTCGTTCAGCCAGGGCGCGGTTTTCAGGTCACATGCGGACGATTTGTCGCATCGGGCCATTGCGTCGCATCCGGCTCGGCTTTAACAATGGGGGCACGGATCCGTCGCTGCGTTTGCGGAGCCGCCAAACCGTGACTCCGGGCGCCTGGAACTTGGCTACGCTTAGACTGTGTCCTGGGCGCCACAAGACGACGATCTGAATGACTTTGGACCAACTCCGCATCCCGTTTCTTGGAACTAGGGTCAGGCTCAGCCGTTCCGAGCCCAGCCCCAGACAGCTTCAACGGGGCTGATCGGGCTTGCGAATAAGGGGGTACTCAATGAGACCACACAATCTTGCTCCGTTGGGCGGAGCCGCTGTTGCTTTACTATTGGCGTCCGCCGCTTGGGGAGCAGAACCCAACGGATGGTATTCTGCTTGGGACGTTGGCGCTCACTGGGACAATGGAACCCCGGCGGCCCACTCCCAGTTCAACCGGCCGAATGGCTTGCCGGCGCACTGGCGCGTGCACACCAAGACCGACTGGGCGGCCTTCGCCCGTCTCGGTTATCGGTTCGATCCGAACTGGCGTGCTGAACTCGAATTTGGCTGGCGCAACGGAAGCCTGGACTACGTCCACGGCAGCAACGCCCAGGGCCCGATCGGCGGACCTGGCGAACCGATTGGCGTCTGCGCGAGCAACAGCGCCGCCGGCGCCTGTGGCACGCCCCGGGGCTACTCGAACCAGCTGACCGGGATGGCCAACATCCTGTACGACTTCTTCCCGAACTCCAGCTTCCATCCCTTCGTCGGCGCTGGCGTCGGCATCGATTACAACAAGGCTCGCATCGGCGGCATCATCCGCGTGCCTACGACGGATCTGGTCCACGCCAGTCCCGAGTTCTTCCATGCGAAGGGCGACAATACCCACTTCGCCTGGCAGGTCATCGGCGGCTTCGCCTTCGACCTAAACGAGCAGTGGGCGGTCGACCTGACCTACCGCGGCCTGGGCAGCCATCAGACCCTCACGACCGTGTCGATCCCGACCGGCGGTGGCGTGGCTCTGAACCTCGGCGATCTCGAGCATCGGACCTGGGACAACACGGTGACGATTGGCCTGCGCTACATGTTCGCGCCGCCGCCGCCCCCGCCGCCTCCCCCGCCGCCGCCGCCTCCGCCTCCGCCGCCGCCTCCCCCGCCGCCTCCGCCTCCGCCGCCCCCGCCGCCTCCGGCGCCGGTCGCGAAGGAGTTCGTGGTGTACTTCCCCTTCGACAAGTACATCCTGACCCCGGAAGCCCAGGCCGTGGTTTCGCAGGCCGCGGACTACGCCAAGTCGGGCACGCCCACCTCGGTGGTCGTGGTCGGCCACACCGACACCTCCGGTTCGGACGCCTACAACCAGCGTCTGTCGGAACGTCGGGCGAAGGCCGTCGCCGACGCCCTGGTCGGCGCTGGCGTTGGCCAGAGCGTCCTGCAAGTCGACTGGAAGGGCGAGAAGGACCTCGCGGTCCCGACCCCCGACGGCGTCAAGGAACCGCTCAACCGGCGCGCTACGATCAACATCAACTTCTGATCAGATCGAAGCGTCTCAGAGTAAGGGAAGGGGCCCGGTTCGCCGGGCCCCTTTTC
>CAZTMF010000610.1:0-2192 GCA_964614675.1 uncultured Caulobacteraceae bacterium
GAACGCGATCACCCTCGATCAGCCGCTGAAGTACATGCACTTCGGCAAGATCACCTATGGCGTCGACGAGCGTGGCGAAGTCGGCCTGCTGACGCGGAACATCCGGATCCAGGCGTCAGACGACGCGGAGAAGTCCTACTTCGGCGGGCACATCATGGCGATGGCCGGGTCCCACATGTACGTCTCCGGCGTCGAGCTGTCCCGCATGGGGCAGAACATGCACCTGGCCCGCTATCCGATCCACTGGCACATCCTCGGCGAAGGCCAGGGCCAGTACATCCAGAACTCGTCGATCCACGACACCTACAGTCGCTGCGTCACGGTGCACGGCACCAACAACGTGCGGGTGGAGAACAACGTGACCTACAACACCGTGGGTCACTGCTTCTTCCTGGAAGACGCCGTCGAGCACGGCAATCAGTTCATCCACAACCTGGCCATGCAGACCAAGTGCCATCCCGACGGCAAGCCCTGCATCCCGACCAACCTCGGCCCGGCCGGGTCGGGGGGCGGATTCGGATCGGGCGCGGCCGGCCAGGGCGCCAAGGATGTCCTGCTCCCGTCCGACAACACCGCGTCGAGCTTCTGGATCACCAATCCGGACAACAGCTTCGTGGGCAACGTGGCCGCGGGGTCGGAGGAGGTGGGCTATTGGTACGCCCTGCCCGAGCATCCGACCGGCGCCTTCCTGGGCAAGGAGGGCAGCGACAAGATCTGGCCGCGCCACACCGCGGTGCGGCAGTTCAAGGGCAACACCGCCCACTCGAACTTCGACGGCTTCATGTTCGACCGCGGGCCCAAGCCCGACGGCACCTTCAGCGTCGGCGGCAGCAACTACCACTTCGCCTATGCCGACCCCAACGACGCCACGAGCGAGCCGAAGATCTCGGTGTTCGAGGACTTCACCAGCTACAAGAATCGGCATGGCGGGGTCTGGGGCCGCGGCGAGAACCACCTGTTCACGAACCTGAGGGTGGCCGACAACGCGGTGGGCTACACCCACGCCGCCGCCGCGGTGGGTCGCGCGCCGTTCACGTCACGGGTCGTCGACTCGGTGTTCGTGGGCGAAAGCGACAACATCGGAAATCCCAGGACGCCCGTGGAAATCGCCTACGGCCGCAGCATGCCGAACGACATCCCGGACTTCCCGATCCGTGGGTACGAGTACTACGACCTGCGGCACGACGTGGTGAACACCACCTTCGTGAACTTCAAGCCCAACCCCACGCGCGATGCGGCGGCGGTCTCCTACCTGATGTACTCCAGCTTCGGGATGAGCACCGAGAACGCCATCGAGGGCGCGAAGTTCGTCAACTCCAGGCCCGTCGATTTCCCGCCGATGGTGCGCAAGTGGTCCTCCGATTTCGGCCGCAGCAATGACTGGAGGAACGCGGCGATCCACGACAAGGACGGCTCGGTCAGCGGCGTCCCCAATTCCTACATCGTCATCGACAACGGCATCGCCGACGACGAGCAGGCCTGCCAGATCAAGCCGGACTGGCACGCCGCCGTGTGCAAGGGGGACTTCGGCCACTTCACCATCGCGGGCAATTTCGGCTTCGGCAGCGCCGCGATCCCTGATCCGGTCATGCTCAGCCGCAACGGCAGGCGGTATGAATATACCGGGCCCACCACGATCCGCAGCGGCGCCGAGGTTCGGGTGGAGACCGCACGGAAGGACATGGCCCTGTCCCTGAACGAGATGGACAAGGGCTCCTGGGTCATCTTCGAACTGCCCGGCTTCCACAACGCCGCCGCGGGCGAGGCGCAGACAAGCCTGGCGGCCCTGCGCAGCGCCGCGGACACCTCCTGGTTCAAGGATGGCGACACCCTGTGGGTCAAGGTCGTGTCCGACGCCAGCGGCGGTCGCGCGCCACCCCCCGCTCCGCCGCCCGGCGGCCCCGTGAGCCAACCCGGCGGCTTCGGCAACGGCGCCGCCGTCTCGGTCAGCCGGTAGACGCCTCGCTGATCGGACGGGCCCCCCCGGCGCAAGCCGGGGGCTTTCGCCTTGGCGGCCTTGCCCTGGTTCTGGGGGGGACAGGGGCGGCCGCTGCAGCCGTCAGCCAGCCTCGGCCTGTCGGACGTCCAACTCCGAGTCGGAGTCTGACCTTCTCTGTCGTCCAACACCAACAAAGGTTGGCGCACCCGACAGGATTCGAACCTGTGACCTCAGCCTTCGGAGGGCTGCGCTC
>CAZTMF010000611.1:0-2189 GCA_964614675.1 uncultured Caulobacteraceae bacterium
AGGCGCCGATCACCACCTCGAAGCCGTAGAAGGCGCCGGTCAGGGGCGCGCCGAAGGCCGCCGCGATCGCTCCGGCCGCCCCGGCGCCCACCAGCACCCGCAAGTCGCTGCGCCTGAGCTTCAGGCGCACCCCGGTCAGGGAGGCCAGGCCCGAACCCGCCTGGGTGTAGGCGGCCTCCAGCCCCACCGATCCGCCAAAGCCGTTGGAGACCAGCACCTGGCCCATCACCAGCAAGGTATCGCCGATCCCCATCCGCCCGCCGTGCAGGGCGTTGGCTTCGATGGGGTCGACCGCCGGCGGCCGCTTCCGGCGCTGGGTCAGCCAGAGCGAAAGGCCGACGATCAGCCCGCCCGCCACGGGCCAGGCGACCACCGCCACGGGATTCAGATGGGCCGCCCCGCTGAGGCGCTGGTTGAGGTCGATGCCGAACAGCAGCTCGTGGGTCCACTGGACCAGCCGGCTCATCAGCATCACCAGCACGCCTGCGCCGGCGCCGACGAAGGCCGCGATGGCCGTCAGCGCCAGCTCGCTCGACCGCACCGCCCCGCGCACCCGGCCCAGCAGGGTGCGACGCTCCGGCTGGCTCGCGGCGGCGTTGGCGGGAATGGCCTGTTCGGTCGTGGTCATTGCCTGGACAAGGCCCACATACGCGATATGCGCCCCCGGCGAACACCCCGCCAGCCTCGACGCAACCGCCTCATTGGACAATAAGGCCGCGATGAAGTTTCTCGACCAGGCCAAGGTCTACATCCGCTCCGGCGACGGGGGCGGGGGGGCCGTGTCGTTCCGGCGCGAGAAGTTCATCGAGTTTGGCGGCCCCGACGGCGGGGACGGCGGGCGTGGCGGCGACGTGTGGGTGGAGGCGGTCGAGGGGCTGAACACCCTGATCGACTATCGCTACCAGCAGCACTTCAAGGCCGACACCGGCATCCACGGGATGGGCCGCAACCGTGCGGGCGCCGCCGGCGCGGACGTGGTGATGAAGGTGCCGGTGGGGACAGAGATCCTCGAGGAAGACCGCGAGACCCTGATCGCCGACCTGAGCGAGGCCGGGGCGCGCGTCCTCCTGGCCAAGGGCGGCAACGGTGGCTTCGGCAACAGTCACTTCAAGGGCCCGATCAACCAGGCGCCCTACTTCGCCATGCCCGGCCAACAGGGCGAGGAGCGGGTGGTGTGGCTGCGGCTGAAGCTGATCGCCGACGTAGGGCTGGTCGGATTGCCGAACGCGGGCAAGTCGACCTTCCTCGCCGCCTCCTCGGCCGCCAAGCCGAAGATCGCCGACTATCCGTTCACCACCCTGACCCCCAATCTCGGCGTGGTGGAGCTGTCCGGCCAGGAGCGGTTCGTGCTGGCCGACATTCCCGGCCTGATCGAGGGCGCCTCGGAGGGGGCGGGCGTAGGCATCCGGTTCCTGGGCCACATCGAGCGCACCGCCGTGTTGGTCCACCTGATCGACGGGACCCAGGAGGACGTGGTCGGGGCCTGGCGGACCGTCCGCCATGAGCTGGTGGCCTATGGCGCCGGGATCGAGGACAAGTCCGAGCTGCTGGCCCTGAACAAGGCCGACGCCCTGACCCCCGAGGTCCGCGCCGAGAAGGCCGCCGAGCTGAAGGCCGCCACGGGCAAGGAGCCCTACATCGTCTCGGGCGTGTCGGGCGAGGGCGTGGTCCCGCTGCTGCGCGCTGCCTTCGCCGAGGTCCGCGCCCGCCGCGCGGCCGAGCGGCGCGAGCAGACCACCGGCGAGACTCCCACCGAAGAGTGGCGGCCGTGAACCTGATCGCCCGCGCGCGCCGGCTGGTGGTCAAGGTCGGCTCCTCCATCCTGATCGATCCCCAGACCGGCCTTGCCGACGAGGCCTGGCTGAACGCCTTCGCCTCGGACGTGGCGCGGGTGCGCGCCCGCGGCCAGCAGATCGTGGTGGTGTCCTCCGGCTCGATCGCGCTGGGGCGCATGCGGCTGGGCCTGGGCCGTCGCCGCCTCAGCCTGCCTGAGAAGCAGGCCGCGGCCGCCGCAGGCCAGAGCCTCCTGATGCGCGCCTGGGAAGAGGCGTTCGAACCCTATGGGATGATGTGCGCCCAGGTGCTCCTGACGCGCGAGGACACCGAGACGCGACGCCGCTGGCTGAACGGCCGCGCCACCATCGACACCCTGCTGGGACTGGGCGTCACGCCGGTGATCAACGAGAACG
>CAZTMF010000612.1:0-2187 GCA_964614675.1 uncultured Caulobacteraceae bacterium
GTCAGGTCGCCTTCAGCCAACCGGCTGAGTGCGGTCTCGAGATTCAATGGGTGGGCAGGCGCGCGCGCCTCCACCGCCGGGGAAGCCACTCCACCCGCGCGGGCTCGCGTCCGCTGCGGGTTCGAGCGCGCCTTCATGCCCTCCACAAAGGGCTAACCTATTGAAGCTTCCGTTAATTCGGCCCCGGTGACGGCAAATCCGAGTAGAGTCCACGCGCCTCGGTTGCGGGGCCGCGCCTCTCGCCCAATCCCTCGACCCGGATGGCGATCAAGCGACCGCCCAGGGCGAGCACCAGGCCGTCGCCCGGCCGCAGGGCCCGGCTCGCCTTGTCCAGCCGGATTTCGGCGTCGCCCCGGATCAGGCGCACACGACCCTCCTCGATGAAGCGCGCCGAGAGCGAGCGGGTCTTGAAAAAGCGCGCGCGCCACAACCACACGTCGGCGCGGCAGCCGGCGTCCACAGTCACGCGCGGGCCCGGTTGCGCGGCGCGCGATGTCGGCGTGGCGGGGACGGCTTCAGCGCCGCCAGGGCGGCGAAGGGAGACTGCTCGGGCTTGGCGGGTCGCGGTTCGGGAGACTCGCGCAATCGCTTCGGCCGCCACGCCATCGGTTCGCCGGTCTTGGGCTTGCCGTGGGGAACAAAGCCCAGGGCGCGCATCACCTCGCGGGCCTCCTGGGGCGTCCAGCCGAGCTCCTCGACCGCCTGATCGGACAGCACCGTGGCGCCGCCCTCCCGGGGCGCGGCCCGCAGAAGCTCGTCCAGGCGCTCGAGCGCCGCCACCGGCGCGGCGTGACGACCGACGGCGCGCAATCCGTGCGCCGCCAGCGCCTGAGGCGTCGGGGCAGGCGAGGGCAGGGGACTCAGCCGATCGTGGGGCGGGCGCCAGGCGCCGGATGTCGCAAAGGCCGCCAGGAAGCCTTTCGCCCTGGCGCTCAGCAGGCCGGGCAGGAAGACGCTGTAGGCGCCGATCCTGACGCCAAGGCTGCGCAGGGCGCGACGCTCGGCCTGGCTCAGCGCCAGAAGGTCCGATCGAACGGCGGCGCGGTCGATCACCCCGCCGGCCTCGATCAGCCGATAGGCGACGCCGCGGGCCAGGCCCTTCAGCCGCCCGTCCGACACCGCCGATTGGAGGCCCCGAAGGGGCGCCAGGCTGCGGCCGGCCTCGGCCGCCACGAAGGCCTCGAGCCGGCGCACCGCACGGACCCGCGCCGCTTCGGGTCCGAGCTCGCCGAACAGGCGCACCCGCGCGGAGAAGGGCGCGCCGCCGCTGATCTGGCCCGCCGCCTCGCCGCGCCAAAGGACCAGTCCGTCCGGTTGCAAGGCGAAGGCGGAATCGGGCTCGGCCGCGAGCTGGCCAAGCCGCCGGGCCACCTCCGGCGCCACCGCCCGCTGGGCGGCCGCACGCAGGGCCTTATCCTCTAGGGTGCTGGATCCCTGGGCCGCGTCGAAGTGGGCGCCCCGCAGGCGGCCGACGTAGTGCCCCTCGACGGTGACCGCGCCATCGGGGGCGACGCCGGCCAGAACATCGCCGCGGACCCTCAGCCCCCGCATCAGGGCGCTGGTCCGCCGGTCGATGAAACGCTGCATCAGCCGTTCATGCAGGGTGTCCGAAAGCCGGTCCTCGAGCTGGCGGGTACGGCCCTGCCAGTGCGCGGGGTCCTTCAGCCAATCGGGCCGGTTGGCGACATAGGCGAGGGTGCGCACGCGCGAGAGCCGTCCCGCCAGGGTCTCGATGTCGCCGTCGAGACGGTCGAGCGACCTGTACTGTCCCTCGATCCAGTCGTCGGGCACGCGCCGGACGCCCGTAGCGAGCTGGCGGAAGATCGACTCCAGAAGGCGCAGATGCTCGTCGAGGCTGAACTTCCTGAAGTCCGGCGTCTGGCAGACCTCCCAGAGGAGACGCAGGTTGTCGGGATCGCGGCAAAGGTCCTGCACATCCGGGCCCTGGGCCAACCGGCGCAAGCTGGTCTCGTCCAGCGCCTCGGCCGACAGCTTCAGGCCGGGCCGGTCGGGCTGAGCCGCCAGCGAGCGCATCAGGGCCGTCAGGGACCGGAAGTCGAGGCGGGCGTTGCGCCACTCGGCGGCCTCGACCGGATCGAACCTGTGGTTCTCCACGGCGGAGACAAGGTCGGGATCGATCTCTGGGCAATCGCCGGTGACGCCGAAGGTGCCGTCGGTGCGGTAGCG
>CAZTMF010000613.1:0-2184 GCA_964614675.1 uncultured Caulobacteraceae bacterium
GCCGATCAGCCAGATCTGCACCGCGCCCGTGGTCCAGGCGATCACGTGCAGCAGGAAGGCCGAGCCGATCTTGGCCGGCTTGCCGTAGATGCCGCCGATCATCTGGGCGAGGTCGAAGCTGGCGCCCGGGGCGGCGCCGAAGAGGCGGCCGACGCGCTCGCCAAGCTTCTGGGCGGCCGCCATGGCGCGCGGGCTCATGGTGACGGCGAACATCAGGAGCACGGGCAGCAGGCTCGCCGCCACGATCAGCACCCACTTCAGGGTCTGGCCGGCGCCCAGGTGCGGAAACAGGATGGCGAAGGCGACGAGGGTGTAGACCGCCTGGGACAGGGCTTCGACCGCCACGTCGACAATTGTGGTGGCCGCCGCGGCGCCGCCGCTCCCGCCGCCCAGCACCGCCAGCGCCCGGGCGCTGATCCCCTCGCCGATGGCCGGCCCCACCAGGGTGGTCGCGCCGTCGCGGATCCAGCGCGAGAGGAAACAGGCGCGGAAGGCGGTGTTGTCGGTCACCGACCACCAGGCGGCGGCGCAGAGGAAGACCGAGACCAGCTGCAGGCCACAGGTCTCGAAGAGGCCGGTCCAGCCCACCGCGGCGATGGCGTGGGTGATCGGCTTGATGCCCGCGTGGAGCGCCAGCACGACCGCGACCGTGACGCCCGCGAAGAACAGGACGGCCGTGCCGACCCGGCGGATCACGCCTCGTGGCCCACGAAGTCGGAGAAGCGCCCGAGCCGGACCTGGCGGCAGGCCTCGATCACGTCCGGATCGGTCAGGGCGGCCAGTTCCTCGGTGACGCGGTAGCGGGCCGGCGGGGCGAAAGGCCCTTCCAGGGGGCCGCTGGCGGGATGCAGGCCGATCTCGCTGACGCCGTCAGGCAACTGGCCGACGAAGCCGAGCATCCGCTCGCGGACCACCGCGCCGGTGTCGTTGAGGCCGAAGAACCAGTCGTTGGAACCGATGCCGGCGCGCTTCAGCCGCGCGCGCAGGGAGGCCCAGATCGGACCGTTGGCGATGGCCGTCCGCCAGCGCTGGATCCCGCCGGTGCGCCCGGCCGCCCGCCACGACGGACCCGCCGGTTCGCGGGGCACGCGCACCGCCTTGATCCCGAACGGCGCCGCCAGGTCGCGGATCAGAATCCCGACCACCGTCGGGTGCATGTGGAAGTGCCAGTGGCCGTCCACGTGGTCGAGCTTGAGGCCGGTCTTGCGGTAGAGGGCGAACTGGGCGTGCATCTCGGCCCGAGCCTGCTCGCGCACCGACTTCAACAGGGCGATCCTGGCGCCGGTGACCGCCGCCCTCGAGCCAAGATAGTCGTGGCCCGGCTCGATCAGGTCGGGGATCTCGGCCGCCTTCAGGGCCGAGGGCGCGTCCAGCAGGGCGAGGTGCAGGCCGACCCCCAGCTTGGGCATCTTCCTCGCGCGCCGCACCGCGTCGGCGGCGGCCTCGCCGGTGACCACCAGGCTGGCGGAGGTGAGCACGCCCTTGCGGTGGGCCTCCTCGACCGCCTCGTTGACGGCGAGCGACAGGCCGAAGTCGTCGGCCGTGACGATCAGGGCGCGGTCGGACACGGGAAGGATCAGGCCGCCGCGGCGGCGGCCTTCTTCGCCGGCTTCAGGAGGGTGCGGCGGGCGAGGCGCACCATGCGCGGCACGAAGTTCGGCCGCACCAGGCGCGCGTCGTACTTGCCCAGACGCCGGTCGTTCTCGGCGAGGCAGAGGTCCATCAGATCGGCGACGTCGATGTCGATCCCGAGCTGCTCGGCGCCCGAGACGGTGAAGTTGTTGTCCTGGTTCTCGGCCGCGCCGCCTTCCAGGTCCTTGGCGAGGGACATCCGCTCCATGGCCAGGAAGATCCACACCGCCCAGACCTTCAGCTCGAACCAGGGCCGCCGCCAGAACGGCATGTTGCGCCTGTGCCAGGCCACCCAGTTCACGAAGAACAGGATGTGGCGGCCCTCCTCGGCGATCACCGGCTCGAAGGTGTCGACCAGCTCCTCGGGGAAGAAGCCCGAACGCTTGGCGGTCTCGAACAGACCGAAGGCGAAGAAGCTGTCGATGCACTCCGAGAAGCCGGTGACCAGGAACGACCACTCCGGGTCCTTGGGCGAATTGTAGATCGGTTCGGGCTCGAGCTTGATGCCGTAGGCCTCGACCAGGTTGGACAGCACCAGCTTGTGGCGGCCCT
>CAZTMF010000614.1:0-2175 GCA_964614675.1 uncultured Caulobacteraceae bacterium
GCGCACATGAAGGCCATCGGCCATCCGATCCTCGGCGATCCCAAGTACGGCGACGAAGCCTCGGCGGCCCTGTCGCAGGGATTGAAGCTGCAACTTCACGCCCGCCGGCTGGACCTGCCCCATCCGTCTGGTGGCCGGCTGATCGTCGAGGCGCCCTTGAGCCCGGAGATGAAGGCCGGGTTCCAGCGTTTCGGCTTCGACGAGCACGAGGCGGACGCCGACCCATTCAAGACGGGGCGGCGGTGAGCCTATATCTGACCCCATGCTGACCCGCGCGAAACCCGACGCCGTCCTGCACCCCAAGCGGTTCTACGCCGACGCCGCCCCCGGCGCGGTCGAGGACGGATTCGGCGTGCTGCTGGATGGCCGCCCCGTACGCACTCCGGCCGGAGTGAAGCTTAAGCTCCCCTCGCCCGCCCTCGCCCAACTCCTTGCCGCAGAATGGGCCGGCCAGGGCGAGCACATCGTCATCTCCGACATGCCGGCGACGCGCCTGGCCTTCACCGCAATCGACCGGGCGCCCGTGTCCCGGGACCAGGTGGCGGACGAGGTCGCGGAGCGGGCCGGTGCGGACCTGCTTTGCTATTTCGCCGACGGCCCGAACAGCCTGGTGGAACGCGAGGTCGCCCATTGGGGCCCGATGCTGGACTGGGCGGACCGGGAGCTCGGTCTTCAGCTGGTGCGCGTCTCCGGCCACATGCACCAGCCCCAACCGGAGGCGACGCTCCAGCGGGTGCGGACCCTGGCGCTGGAGCTTTCCGACTTCGAGTTGACCGGCCTGGTCAATGCTGGGGGTCTCTTCGGCTCTGCCGTGCTGGCCTTCGCCCTGCAGCGCGACCAGCTGAGCGGCGAGGAAGCCTTCGACCTCTCGCGTCTGGACGAAGCCTTCCAGGAAGAGCGCTGGGGCGTCGACGAGGAGGCCGCCCACCGCACGGCGCGCCTGCGGCATGAGGCGAACGTGCTGGAGAAATGGTTCAAGGCGCTGGCTTAGCGGAAGCGGCGAACGCCTGGGCGGGAGCGCTGCGTGAACGCGCCGCCTCGCTCATGTGGGCGAGCGCCTCCGCCAAGAACGCCCGCTCCTCTGTCGCGTCTTTGAAGAAGCGTTGGGGCGCGAAGGCGGCCGTTCCCTGGACCAGGAACACCCAGTATCCAGGCACCCGGAACAGTTCGGTGACGACCTGCCATTGGGCGCGCTGGTCGACGCCGCCGATGGTGTAGCGAAGAACGTCGGGCTGGATGTCGATCGATAATGGCAGCTCCGTGCTCTGTCCAAGGGCGGCGAACCGCTTGCGAAAGCGGGAGACCGACCACTTCAGATAGAGAGGGCGCCAGGCGAGCCAACCCAAGATCGCGCCGAGAAAATAGCCGATCAGGATGTCGCCATCCGGCCGCCCCAGAGCCTGCCAGAGCTCGTTTTCCCCCATTCCCCCGAGAAAGCCGGCCGCGATAGGGGGAACCACGGCGATCGCGCAACGGATGATCGTCGAACCGATCGTGCGGCGCTGAACTCGAGCCGCGACAGGCGCTGCCTCCCCCACGCGCAGAGTTCCTGCAACCTGCATCGACCCCCCTCTTTGGTCGGCCAGATTGAAGTTATGCGCCACAGACAACAAGGCCCGGGTTATGCAGAGCGCTACGCACCCAGAGCGCGCCTTGCTCCCGGTCCCTCCCAAGGCATAGCCTCCGGCCGAGAGTTAGAGGGCCGAGATGCAGGACATCCTGGAAGAGCTGGAACGGCGGCGCGGGCTGGCGCGGCTGGGCGGCGGCGAGCGGCGGATCAAGGTCCAGCACGCCAAGGGCAAGCTCACCGCCCGCGAGCGGATCGACCTCCTGCTCGACGAAGGCACCTTCGAGGAGTTCGACATGTTCGTCGAACACCGGGCGACCGAGTTCGGCATGGCCGAGCAGAAGATCCCCGGCGACGGGGTGGTCACCGGCTGGGGCCTGATCGGCGGGCGGCAGGTGTTCGTCTTCTCCAAGGACTTCACAGTGTTCGGAGGCTCGCTGTCAGGCGCCCACGCCCAGAAGATCCTGAAGATCCAGCGCCAGGCCATGAAGGTCGGGGCGCCGGTGATCGGCATCTACGACGCCGGCGGCGCACGCATCCAGGAAGGGGTCGAGAGCCTGGCCGGCTATGCCGACATCTTCCTCGAGAACGTCATGGCCTCGGGCGTC
>CAZTMF010000615.1:0-2175 GCA_964614675.1 uncultured Caulobacteraceae bacterium
CCGAGCTGCTGGCCAGGGCTATGCCGAATCCCAGGCCCACCAGATGGAATACGCTTTCGCGCTCGGCTTCCACGCAGACGAAGCCGCTCGGAGCCCCGCCTATGGCGCGCTCGATCAGGGCGAGCTGGCCATGGCGGTCGGTAGAGGCCCCGGGGGCCAGGAAGGTCTCCCGCTGCAGGTCCTCGCGACGAACCGCATTCTCGCGCGCCAGGGGATGATCTTCCGCCAGGGCGACGACGAGGCGGTCGCGCCAGAGCTCTTCGCTCCGCAGCCGCGTCCAGTCCTCCGGACCGCAGACGAAGCCGACGTCCACCTCGCCGCGGCGCGCCGCCAGCAATACGTCCGACCGGCCGCCCTCGAGGAACGAGAGCCTGGGTCCGCCGGGGCGTGACTGGGCCTGGCGCAGAAGGCTCCTGAGCGGTCCCCGGCTGAGCGAGGACGTGAAGCCGACGCGCAGGCCCCGCTGGGATTCCTTGGCGCGAGAAAGGGGATCGCCGGCGGCCCGGAACATGATGACCGGGCTCACCGCATCGAGAGGCGCGGCGGCCCGCAGGGGGGCCGCCGCATTCGAGCTCGTGTCAGCGACGCTCATGTCACGCCGCCTTCTCGACGCCGCCAGAACCGGCCCGGCGGGCGATGAGGACCGTCCGCCCCTTTTCGGCCAGCTTGCCGCAGACGTCGAAGCCAAGCGCCGGCAGGGCGACAGCCGTGTCGTCAGGACCGCCGTCGGCCTGAGCCTTGGCGATCTGGACGATCAGCATGCCCCCGGCGCGCAGCCCGTCGCCATGGGCCAACATGGCCCGGAGCTGTTCGCAGGAGCAGGGTTGCGGGATGAGCAGCGCATCGGCGGGCTCGCCGGAACGAACCGTCGAGCCCGCGGTCAGCACCGCCCGCTGGTAGCCGCTGCGGGCGAGCCAGAGCACGGCGGTGAGCGCGGCCGGACCGGTCACACGGATGAGACTGTCCTTGCCCACCATCGCCCGGCGAAGGGCCTGCGCCAGGGCCGCGCCATCGGCGGCCAAGGGGGAAGCGGGTTGAAAGGTATGGATGGACATCGAAGCACACGGATCTGCGCCGGACGCAGCTGTGCGGGACCAGCCCCGACCGCCCGTCTGGCGGCCCAGAAGATGGCGAGCCCAGGCTAAAGCCTCCATGCTGATCGAAAGCCCGGGCATAAGGGCAGGATAAGTATTCAGACTTGTCGTACGCGCTTATGCTTTGTTGATTCCGGCCGGACCACGGCAGGATCGAAGCCTTATCTGGATCTCGGCTAAGAACGGCTCAAATCGGTCCGGCAAGCGGTCGGGCCGGCACAGGAGTCTTCAGACACTATGCTTACCGGTGTTCCCGATGCGCTCATCACCATCGTCATGCTGATCGGCATGATCTGGGTTGTGGGCGTCGCCTACATCAAGCTCACCGACGCGGTCGACCGGAAACGGGCGACGGTCCTGGCCAAGCGGAGGGCCCTGCTCGTCCGCCACGGGCATCGGCAGGCCCGTACGAACTAGGTCGGTGAGCCCGTCGGCCTTTACGGAACCATTATGCGGCCGCCACAGGCATCCCATCGAACCTTGATGCCGGCTCGGCGCATTCAACCGGCTCGATCTCGGGAGGGGATGAAAGTGGCGCGATGTTGACCCAGGTCAACGTCGTCGCCGTCGCACTCCTCCAATGTTGCTAATGAGAGTCGGCCTCAAGGGCCGGAAGGAAAAAGAGATATGGCTGACGTGATCTACCTGGTCGTCGGCGTCGGCGTATTCCTGGCGTTCGCCGGATACGCCTATCTTCTGAGGCGAGCCTGACATGCTGATGATGCTGATCTACGGCGTCGCGGCGGTCGGTGTGGCGATCTACATGGTCGTCGCCCTGCTCCGCCCCGAGAAGTTCTGATCGAAGCGGGACGGCGATGCGCATGAGCCGCCGTCCGGCCCACCCACTTCACTGAAAAAGAGGAGACCTCGCCATGGACGTGCGAGGCTGGGGCGAGATCGTGTTCACGGTCGGCGTCACCGTCATTCTGGCCTTCCCGCTCGGGCTCTACATGGCCCGGGTCTGGCAAGGCGAAATCAAATGGCTGCAGCCGGTGGAGAACGTTCTCTACCGGGGCTTCGGCGTGCATCCGGACAAGCAGCAGAACTGGATCGGCTACACCATGGCCATGCTGGCGTTCTC
>CAZTMF010000616.1:0-2173 GCA_964614675.1 uncultured Caulobacteraceae bacterium
CCTATCGCAAGCTGCACATCTACGAGACGCCGGGCGAGCGGGTGCTGGCGGTGGCCACTTCGGGCAACCTGTCGGTCACCCAGATGGCCCTGAGCATCCTCGAGGAGGGCCTGGTCAACCCCGAGACCGAAGAGCTGGAAACCCTGGCCCACGCGCCCAGCATGTTCCGGGCGGCCCAGCTGGTCGGCTTGGCCGTGCGCAAGGTGAAGCACGATCTCGCCGCCGGGCTCGAGGCCGAGCAGGTGGAGGCCAGCGTCACCCTGCTCCTCGGCGGCCAGATCCGCGGCGGGCCCATGCGGCTGTTCATGATCTACGACGCGGGCAACTTCATCGAGTGCGGCAAGGACTCGCCCTTCCTGCAGATCGGCGAGCACAAGTACGGACGGCCGATCCTGGTCAGGGCGGTGCAGTTCGGCACCGAGCTCTACGACGCCCTGAAGATCGGACTGATCTCGCTGGACTCCACCATCCAGTCGAACCTGGCGGTAGGGCCGCCGGTGGACCTCCTGGTGCTGCGCCGCGACGCCATGCACGCCGAGCTGAACTACCGGATCGAGCCGGACGAGCCCTATTTCCGCGAGCTGTCGCACAGCTGGTCGGAGGCCCTGCGCGCCGCCCACATCAGCCTGCCCAGGCCGCCCTACGCCCCGCCGCCGCTCCTGGAAGGCACGGTCCAGCCGCTGAAGGCCGGGCGCGAGCGCTGAACCGGGGCTCGGCGGGCGCGCGCCCGCTCCAGCACCTCCACGTGGCGGCCGGCCACGGGCTCCCAGCCGAACGTCTTGTGCGCATGGCTGTCGCCGGAGGCCCCCAGGCGCCGGCGCTCCGCGGCGTCGGCCCACAGCTCCCCGATCGCCTGGGCGAAGGCGGCCCCGTCCAGGGCCGGAACGAGCCGGCCGTTGAGCCCCTCGTCGATCACCTCGGCTGGGCCCTCGATGTCCGAGCACACCACCGGGAGGCCGTTCAGATTGGCCTCCAGCAGGACGAGCCCGAAGCCCTCGATATCGCCGGCCACCGGCGTGTTCGGCATCACCATCAGGTCCGCGCCGCGGTAGAGCGCGTGGAGCTGGGGCTCGGAGATCGCGCCAAGGCGCAGCACGCGATCCTGGACGCCGGCCTGCGCCGCCGCGGCGGCGATGGCGGCCGCCTCGGGCCCGTCGCCGGCGAGCCAGAGCCGCGCGCCGGCCGCGAGCTTCGGCATCACCTCGCGCACGAACCAGGCGTGGCCCTTGCGCGCCACCTGCCGGCCGACAGTGCAGATCACCAGGTCGTCGTCGCCCAGCCCCTGGGTCTCGGCCGGGAAGGCGCATTTCAGTATGCCCCGCCGCGCCTCGAACGGCGGCGGAGCGGCGAAGCGCTCCAGGTCCGCGCCGTTGAACACCACCTGCAGCCGCGCCGGATCGACGCCGCGCGTCAGGCACTCGGCCGCCGTCGCCCGGCTGACCGGCAGCACCGCATCCAGGGAGGCGAACACCCCGGGCAGCAGCCACTGGTAGGGCGGCAGGGCGAAGGTGATGTCGTGTCCGTGGCATATGGCCGCTGAGACCACGCCATGGCGGCGCATCACGGGCGCCAGGACCCGGCTCATCCAGGCGGTGGGGAAGGCGGTGAACAGCACCGCGTCGATCTCGCCGGCCCGCGCCAGCCGTTCCAGCTCCATGACGGTCCCGACCGCGAAGCCGAGGAACCGCAGCCGGTCGCTGGCCGCCGAGGCCGCGAGCAGCCGCACCTCGACATCGCCGCGCGCACGCAACGCCGCCAGCAGCTCCGCCGCCGCCCGTTCGGCCCCGCCGATGCGGCCCGCGCCGCCGTCCTCGGGCCTCAGGCAATGGCAGACGAAGGCCAGCCTCAGCCGTGGCCGCGCCGCCTCGATCGCCTCGTTTTCCTCCATCGCGGCTTCCCCCGGTTTGGACGTGGCCTAGCGGCGTTCGGACTCGGCTTTGTGACGGTCGCCTTAAGGCGTCTGCAAGGGCTCCGCTGGCTTTATGGTGCAGCGCACTATATGAGGCGCGCTTTCCCATCTTCCGCCGCCGGCGCGGCGCGCTTCTCCGCGTTCGCCGCCAGCCCTGGACCGCGACCTTCCCATGTCCCTGCGCAACATCGCCATCATCGCCCACGTCGACCACGGCAAGACCACCATGGTCGACCGCCTGCTCGCCCAGTCCGGCGCCTTCCG
>CAZTMF010000617.1:0-2167 GCA_964614675.1 uncultured Caulobacteraceae bacterium
GGCGTGCACACGGCCGAGCAGGACTCGACGCCGATGCTGCTGCTGATCGGCCAGGTCCCGCGCGGCCACAAGGGCCGCGGCGCCTTCCAGGAGATGGACCACGCGGCGGTGTTCGGGTCCTTCGCCAAGATGGCGGCCGAGATCGACGATCCCTCCCGCGCGGCGGAGATCATGGAGCGCGCCTTCGCAACGGCGATGCAGGGCCGAAGGGGGCCGGTAGTCTTGGCGCTGCCGGAAGACGTGCTGACCGAGGAGGCCGACGCTCCGTCGCCGCGGCGGGTCGCGCCGGCCGGCGCAGGCCTCGATCCAGCTGTGCTCGGACCGATCTCCGAGCGCCTGGAGCAGGCCGAAAGGCCGGTGGTGATCCTCGGCGGTTCGGGTTGGACGGCGGAGGCGCGGGCGGCGATGGGCGCCTGGCTCGAGGCCTCGCACCTGCCCGCGGTGCTGTCCTTTCGGCGCAAGGACCTTCTGGACAACGACAGCCCGAGCTTCATCGGCGACCTCGGCCTCGGCCCCAATCCCAGGCTGGTCGAGCGGATTCGGTCGGCGGATCTCGTCCTGGCGCTCGGCGCCAGGCTCGGCGAAAACCCGACCCAGGGCTATGGCCTGTTCACCCGGGAGGAGACGGCCGAGCGCCTGATCCATATTCATGCCGGCGCTGGCGAGATCGGCCGGGTCTGGCCGGCCGCAATCGGCGCGGTGGCGGACGCCGCGCTCGCCGTCCTGGCCCTGGCCAGCCTGAAGCTTGAGCCGCGGCCGTCCTGGACGGCCTGGCGGGCGGCCGGGCGCGCGGACTACGAAGCCTTCACCCGGCCCGTCGCGGTCACCGGCAAGGTGAACCTGTCCGAAGTCGTCGCCCACATAACCGAGGCGTTGCCCGGGGACGCCATCCTCTGCAACGGCGCCGGCAACTTCGCCGCCTGGCTGCACCGCTTCCATCGCCACCGGGCCTGGCCGACCCAGCTCGCACCGACGTCCGGCGCCATGGGCTATGGCTTCCCGGCGGCCATCGCCGCCAAGCTCGTGCATCCGGAGCGGGAGGTCGTCTGCTTCGCCGGCGACGGCGACTTCCTGATGACCGGCCAGGAGTTGGCCACGGCGGTCCAGTACGGCGCGAACGTGATCACGGTCGTGGTCGACAACGGCTCCTACGGCACCATCCGCGCCCACCAGGAGCGGCGCTATCCGGGCCGGGTCTCGGGCACGGACCTCAAGAACCCCGACTTCGCGGCCTATGCCCGGGCCTTCGGCGCCTGGGCCGCGCGGGTCGAACGGACGGAAGACTTCCCCGCCGCCTTCGCCGCGGCGCGGGCGGCCGAATCACCTGCGCTGATCCACCTGGTCGCCGACGTCGAGGACATCGCCCCCGGACGGACGATCACGGAGCTTCGGGCCGGCGGCCGCTAGGCGAGGCGCCCTCGCTTCGAGCGCGAAGGCGGGCAAGGGTGCGATTCTTGGCCGCTTCCCCTTGCGAAACCCGGCGGATGGTCGCAATTCCGCCTCCAAGGCGCGTATTTCACGGATGTTTGATCCGAGCGTTACCTCTTCGGGCGATGGGCATGTCAGTTAGCGAAAAAACGCCGGTCAGAGCGAGCGCGCGCGCCCGTGCGTCGGCGCTCGAGCTGACCATTCTGATGCCGTGCCTCAACGAGGCCGAGACGGTGGCGATCTGCGTCGCCAAGGCCGTGGGCTTCCTGAAGCGGTCGGGCGTCAAGGGCGAGGTGCTGATCGCCGACAACGGCTCGACCGACGGTTCCCAGGCCCTGGCCGAGGCGGCCGGCGCCCGCGTGGTCGGCGTTCTCGACCGCGGCTATGGCGCGGCCCTGATGGGCGGCATCGAGGCCGCTCGCGGCCGCTACGTGATCATGGGCGACGCCGACGATTCCTACGACTTCGAGAATCTGGACTCGATGCTGGAGCGTCTGCGCGGCGGCGACCAGTTGGTGATGGGCAACCGCTTCAAGGGCGGCATCGCCAAGGGCGCCATGCCCTTCCTGCACCGGTACCTTGGCAATCCGGTGCTCTCGTTCCTGGGCCGGCTGTTCTTCAAGGTCCCGATCGGCGATTTCCATTGCGGCCTCAGGGGCTTCTCGCGGGAGGCGATCCTGGCGCTGGGCCTCAAGAGCCCGGGCATGGAGTTCGCCAGCGAGATGGTGGTCAAGGCGGC
>CAZTMF010000618.1:0-2165 GCA_964614675.1 uncultured Caulobacteraceae bacterium
ATCACCATGGCCAACGCCATCCGCGCCTTCTGCCAGTTCCCCGACCAGTGGAAGGCGCTGCAGGCCGAGCCGAACCTGCTGCGCGCCGCCTTCGACGAGGCCCTGAGGTGGGACTCGCCCTCGCGCATGGCCGGGCGGATCGCCATGAAGGACGTGGAGATCGAGGACTATGTGATTCCGGCCGGCACCCGCTGCGGCCTCCTGTTCGCGGCCGCCAACCGCGATCCCCGCAAGTGGAACGAGCCGGACAGGTTCGACATCAAGCGCGACCTCCGGGGCCAGGTCGGCTGGGGCTACGGCATCCACTCCTGCGTGGGCCGCACCCTGGCCCAGCTGGAAGCCGACGCCCTGCTGGGCGCCCTGATCAGGCACGTGGACCGCTTCGAGGCCGCCGGCGATCCGGAGTGGTGGATCACCACCATCGGCCACGGCCCCGCCAGGCTGCCGATCCGGTTCTTTGCGAAGTGATCGGATGACCGACACCTACGAGATCTACGCCGTCCGCTACGGCCATCATCCGCGCAAGGCGGCGGAGAATTTCATCGGCGGCGACGACCACGAGACCGACATGCCGCTCGACTACTTCGTCTGGGCGATCAAGGGGCCCTCGAAGACCTATGTGCTGGACACCGGCTTCGACCCGGAGGTCGCCAAGCGGCGCGGGCGGATCACCACCCTGCCGATCCACGAGGGGCTGAAGAGCATCGGGGTTGAGACGGATCAGGTCGAGGACGTGGTCATCTCGCACATGCATTACGACCACGCCGGGAACCTGGGGCTGTTCCCCAACGCCCGCTTCCACATCCAGGACGCCGAGATGGCCTATTGCACCGGCCGGTGCATGTGCCACGCCATCATGCGCTTCCCGTTCGAGGCCCAGGACGTGCAGGCCATGGTCGGCCGGGTGTTCGAGGGGAAGGTGCAGTTCCACGACGGCGATACGGAACTCGCCCCCGGCATCACGCTTCACAAGCTGGGCGGCCACACCAAGGGGCTGCAGGTCATGCGGGTGAACACGGGGCGGGGGCCGGTGGTCCTGGCCTCGGACGCCACCCACCTCTACGCCAACCTCGAGCGCAACCATCCCTTCCCGGTGCTGGCCGATGTCGGCGACTACCTGGAGGGGCTCCAGACCCTGCGGAAGCTCGCGCCCACCCTGGCGCACATCATTCCGGGGCATGACCCCAAGGTCCTGAAGCAGTATCCCCAGGCCAAAGCCGGGCTCACCGACGTCGTAAGGCTGGACGTCGAGCCCAAGGCGTAGTTCAGAACTCCCAAACTCGAAGGCAAGAACACATGCATATCGGCTTCATCGGGCTCGGCCGCATGGGCGGGCTGATGGCCGGACGTCTGATCGACGCCGGCCACACCCTGACGGTCATGGACCTCAACGACGCAGCGGTGAAGGTGCTGACCGACCGCGGCGCGGAGCGCGCGTCTTCCGCCAAGCAAGTTGCAGATGAGTGCGAGCTGGTGTTCGCCAGCCTGCCCAGTCCCCAGGTCGTCCAGGACACCGCCCTGGGCGCTGCCGGCGTGATCCACGGCTCCAGGATCAAGACCTTCGTCGACCTTTCCACCACGGGCACCAAGGTGTCCGCCCTCGTGTACGACGGGCTGAAGGCCAAGGGGATCGCGGCCCTGGACGCGCCGGTGTCGGGGGGGGTCAAGGGCGCCCGCGAAGGCGCCCTGGCGATCATGGTCGGCGGCCCCAAGGCGAGCTTCGACCAGTACGAACAGATCATCGCCATCTTCGGCAAGCTGTTCTTCATGGGCGAGGCGCCGGGCGCCGGCCAGACCATGAAGCTGGTCAACAACCTGATCTCCTGCGCCACCATCGCCGTCACCGCCGAGGGCATGGCCATGGGCGCCCGCGCGGGCCTCGACCCCAAGCTGATGATCGACGTGCTGAACGTCTCGACCGGCGCCTCCAGCGCCACCCGGGACAAGTGGCCCCGTTCGGTGCTGCCCCGGACCTTCGACTACGGCTTCGCCACCGCCCTGGCCTTCAAGGACCTGCGCCTGTGCCTGGAGGAGGCCGAGGCCATGGGCGTGCCGATGGTGGTGGGCTCGTCGGTGCGGCAGTTCATGTCGATCACCAACCAGCTGTTCGGGCCGGACTCGGACTTCACCTGCATGGCCAAGACGGCCGAGACCCTCGCCGCCAT
>CAZTMF010000619.1:0-2161 GCA_964614675.1 uncultured Caulobacteraceae bacterium
GATGTCCTGGTCGGTGCCCCAGAAGGCGGCCAGCTTGGTGTCGCCGAGCGGCCGGGAATAGCCCGCGCCCTCGGCGTCGAGGAACACCAGGTCCGACTTGTCGAGCAGGCTGTCGTTGTTGTCGACCAGCGAATAAGGCGCGTTGTGGGTCGGGCCGGGGCTGTCGGTCTGCACCCGCACCGGCCCCACAGAGCCCATGTGCAGCCACAGCGTCGAGGAGCCTGGACCGCCGTTGTAGAAGAAGGTCACCGGCCGGTGAGGGTCGCCGGTGGTGTAGGCGACGTAGAACATGCTCGCCGTGGGTTTGCCCTCGTCGTCGCGGATGGTGAGCGTGCCGGCCGTGGAGGTGTAGGCCAGGGGCCGCCCGCCGATGGTCGCGGTGTGGCGGGTGACCTTGCGGACCTCGGCGATGGGCGCGGTGACGATGTCCGCGTCGGTCAGCTTTCGGCAGCGGGCGCGGTCGGCGCGCGCGTCGGCCCTGGGGCCCGTCCCGGCGGCGGCTTCGGAACCTCCGCTCTTGTCGCAATCGGCGTCGGCCCGGCCGCCGCCTTCGCCGGCCACCGGCCGGTCGATAAGAGTGCGGGCGGCGGGCTCGGCTTCCGCCTCGCGGCCGGTGCGTTTCGGCCGGTGCTGGCCCGGCTCGTCCTTGGCCTGCAGGTTCATGCTGGCGTCCGGCCCGGTGTCGGCGGCGTAGGCGGACACAGTCTGCGTGGCGACGATCAGCGCCGCGATGGACGCGAGAAGAAGCTTGTTACTCATACCCCAGCCCTCGGCTATTCGGCCGCGAACACCGTGCGGCCTTCCACAAGCGTGCGCAGCACGCGCCCCTGCAAACGACGCCCGTCAAAGGGCGAGTTCTTGGATTTCGACACTAGCTTGTCGGCGTCGATGACGATCGGCGCGGCGATGTCGCACAGCACGAGGTCAGCCGGAGCGCCCTGGGCGATCCGGCCGGCCTTCAGATTGAGCAGGTTCGCCGGCGCCAAGGTCACGGCGCGCAGCAGGTCGATCAGCGCCAGGCCCCGCTCGTGATGCAGCGAGAGCAGGGCGGGCAGCAGGGTCTCCAGCCCCACGGCGCCGGGCGCCGCCTCGTCGTAGGGCAGGCGCTTGTCCTCGGCCGGGGCGGGGGCGTGGGCCGAGGTCACGATGTCGATCAGCCCGTCGGTCAGGCCCTCGATCAGGGCCTCGCGGTCGTCTTCGGTGCGCAGGGGCGGGTTCAGCTTGTAGAAGGTGCGGTAGTCGCCGATGTCGAGCTCGTTGAAGCTCAGGTGGTTGATCGAGCAGGTGGCGAAGACCGGCAGGCTCTTCAGCTTGGCGCGCGACAGGGAGTCCAGCGCATCGCGCGTGGTGATCTGATCGACGATCAGGCAGGCCCCGGTCAGCTCGGCGAGGGCCAGGTCGCGCTCCAGCATGATCCGTTCGGCCACGGCCGGGCCTGAGGGGATGCCGAGCCGCCCGGTGAATTCGCCTTCGGTGGCCGCCGCGCCCCGGGTCAGGAAAGGGTCGGCCGGCCGGTGGGCGACGATGGCGCCGAAGCCCCTGGCGTAGCTCATCACCCGGCGGAGCACGCGCGAGTCCACGATCGGCTTGTCGGCGTCGGTGATGTAGCGGGCCCCGGCCTCGTGCATCAGGCCGATCTCGGCCATCTCCTCGCCGCCCAGCGCCTTGGTGGCCGCCCCGGCCGGATAGACGTGCACCAGGCCGGTATCGCGCGCCCGGCGCAGGATGAAGTCGACCATGGCCGGATCGTCGATGGCCGGGTCGGTGTCGGGCTGGACCACCATGGTGGTGACCCCGCCGGCGGCGGCGGCCCTGCCCGCCGACTTCAGCGTTTCCTTGGTCTCCGCCCCCGGCTCGCCGGTCTTGACCCGGATGTCGATCAGGCCGGGCGCGAGCATGGCGCCCTGGCAGTCGATCACCTCGAGGTCGGGGGAGGGGGCGTCGAGAGTCGGTCCCTGCAGGACGTCGGCGATCAGGCCGTCCCGGACCACCACCCCGCCCGGACCGTCATAGCCGCTCTCCGGATCGACCAGCCTGGCGTTCAGCAGGGCCAGGGGCCGGGTCTGGGGCGCGCCGGTCATGGCGCGTTCTCCAGCCGGCGAGCCAGGCTTGCCAGGATGGCCATGCGGACGGCGACGCCCATCTCGACCTGGTCCTGCAC
>CAZTMF010000620.1:0-2160 GCA_964614675.1 uncultured Caulobacteraceae bacterium
GGCCGAGGCCGACGAAGCCGTGCGGAAGAAATTCCGCGAGGCGATCTACGGCCTGAGCGACGACGACGACTGACGCTGAATAGGGTGGAAATAGGGTGATTGGCCGGGTCGGATGGTCATCCCGGAGAGCCGCTGCGGCGGCTTATCCGGAAGGGCGGCAGGCGTTAGCGTCCAGGACCGATTCCGGCTTTCCGCCCTGCACCCAGGACGCCTGCCGGGACGACGATGTGGGTTGCGGGAGCGAGAGAGCGGATGGCGAGGCGCGACCTGACCGGGGCGGTGGATTTCAACTACCTGGAGACCTACGCCGGCGGCGACATGGCGCTGGTGGAGGAGGTGCTGGGGCTGTTCCGCGAGCAGGCGGCGATCTGGGTGCGGCTGCTGGATCCCGCGGCCGAAGGCGAGGCCTGGCGCGACGCCGCCCATACGCTCAAGGGCTCGGCGCGGGGGATCGGGGCCCAGGCGTTGGCCAACGCCTGCGAGGCGGCCGAGCAGGCCCCGGCCGACGTGGGCCATCGCACCCTGCGCCTGGAGCGGGTGAAGGACGCCCTGGACGCCGCCCTGGCCGACATCGCCGCCTATCTGCACGAACGGGCCATCCAGGGGATCAAGCGGCCGTAACCCACACTCCGCTCATCCCGGCGAAGGCCGGGACCCAGGACAGGTCAGTGCGGAGTCGCAGCAACCGACCCGAGCTGCTCCGCTTCGGATCCTTGCTGGACCCAGGACGGCTACCTGTCCTGGGTCCCGGCCTTCGCCGGGATGTGCGGGTGTTGGGGAGCTCAGATCCCCGCGCCGATGTCGATGGTGCGCAGGGCGCTTTCGTGGGCTTCGGCTTCGGCGGTCAGCCAGGCGATGAAGGCGCGCACCGAGCCCAGGCGCGCCTTGGCCTTGGGGTGGACGATGTAATAGGCGAAGTCGACCACGGTGGCGTCCTGGAAGGGCATGACCAGGCGGCCGGCGTCGATGTCGTCCTGGGCAAGGGTCGCCTTGGCCAGGGCCACGCCGCGGCCGTTGGCGGCGGCCTCGATCACCAGGCTGGACTGGTTGAAGCGCGGGCCCCGGGCGCCGTCCACGCCCTTCACGCCCCGGGCGGCCAGCCACATGGCCCAGTCGGGGCAGCTCTCGTCGGCGTCGGGCGAGCCGTCGTGCAGCAGGACGTGGTTGGCCAGGTCCGAGAGCTGGTTCAGGGGGTTGGTCTCGAGCAGGGCGGGGCTGGTCACCGGCGAGACGGTCTCGCCCAGGAGGCGCGTCACCTCCAGGCCCGGATAGCGGCCCGAGCCATAGCGGATGGCCAGGTCGATCTCGCCGCTGGTGAAGTCGACCAGCTCGAGGCCGGCGTTGACCCAGACCTCGACCTCGGGATGGGCCGCCTCGAAGCGGCCGATGCGCGGCACCAGCCACTTGGCGGCGAAGGAGGGGGCGACCGAGACGGTGAGCCGGCGCCCCTCCTCGGCGGCGGTGAGCAGGGAGGCGGCCTCGGCCAGGCGATCGAAGGCTTCGCGGAGGGCGGGCAAAGCGGTCTGGGCCGCGTCGGTCAGCAGCAGTCCCTTGGGCGTGCGCTTGAACAGGGGCGCGCCGATATACTCCTCCAGGTTCTGGATCTGCTGGCTGACGGCGCCCGGCGTCACCGACAGCTCGTCGGCCGCGCGGCTGAAGTTCATGTGGCGGGCGGCGGCCTCGAAGGCGCGCAGGGCGTTCAGGGGCGGCAGGCGGCGGCGACTCATAGTTTTCCTAATGCACCGGGCAGAACTTCTTGGTCTTGCGACTTGGCGTCTTGGAGCAATATTTACAAGCGTCCTCCGCCATATCGGCCCTTTCGGCGGTGGACACGGCGGGGCGGATCCTGCGGTCCGCCCCGTCATCAATTTCACAGCCTAGGTTATAGAGGACCTAAACCGCAATGACCGGCCAGCCGCTTCCCCGAAAGCGAGCCGGGCGCCTCGTCGTCCTTGGCGGGCCCCGCGGGGGACGCGTGGGCGATGCGGGGGGCGAGGTCTTCCTGGTGGGCGCGGGCCCGGGCGATCCGGACCTGCTGACGGTCAAGGCGCTGCGGCTGCTGCAGGGGGCCGACGTGGTGGTCCACGACCGGCTGACGCCCCAATCCATCCTGGACCTGGCGGGCCCCAGGGCCCGTCTGTTCGACGTGGGCAAGCGCAA
>CAZTMF010000621.1:0-2158 GCA_964614675.1 uncultured Caulobacteraceae bacterium
GATACCGGCTGAGCTTCGCGATTCCAACACGCGGCCGCGGGGGTGGATGACCGGTCAGGGTCGATGGCGTCGTTCGCGCCGAGCCGGCGAGCAGGCGTCCGGCGCCGCGCCCTGGAAGCGGTCAGACGGAAGGTCCGAAAAGGGTGGCTTCCGGACATCGGGACCGCATCGGCTTTCGGACGTCGCCGTGCGCGGAGCTGTTGATGCCGCGCTCGAATAGAAGGCGGTTGGGCTCACGACGCCATTCAGGTTCCCGGCCTCTTCCTCCCGCAACTGGGCGTCGTGCAGACCGTGACCTCGTGGATGTAGCGGTTCTTGCCGCCCTCGACCCGGAACATCTGGCTGGCCGGGGTCCCCGGATCGACTGGCAGTCCGGCATCGAGCCAGGGGAAGTTGTGGAAGATGCTGACGGCGCCGATGGTCTCATCGATCACGTAGCGGCGATGACCCACTTTGAGCTTCTGCGGGAACGCCCCCATGTCGCAGGTATTGCCCTCCGGGTTCCGGCTGCCCGTGTTGATGCGGCCTTCGAGCCGGGCGCAGGGCGTCCCATGCGGCACCGGGAGCTCCGGGTTTCCCCAATTGTCCAGGTACGCGTCGGCCGCCGCCTGGAGGACCGCTCGCGTGTCGCGTCTGTCCTTGGGGATCTCGCCCCAGTTCTGGCTCCGCGTGACGGCCAGGTGCTCGGCGGCTCCGAACATCCAGTCCCCCGCGTCCGTCACCACCGACTCCATCTTCGACACCTTGCCGGCCTTGGTCGCCTCGATGCGGGTGTGGATCACGTACGGGTGTGGGTCGGTGGCCGCCACCAGCTCGGTGAACGCAGCGCATTGGGTCGTGTCGAGGAAGCTGCGGGTGAAATCGACCTTCAGGGCGCCGGCCAACACGCCCTTGCCGATGTCCATGGCCTGGTCATTCTCCGCGTAGGACGCGCCCTTCGCGAGCGGCAGCACGGCGGGCTTCCCGGTGGATTGGGCCTTCACATAGGTGTCGGCCAGCTTGCGGAGCATCCCACGGTCGCATTCCGCCCGGGCATTGGCCGCGAAGGCCACGCCGGCGAGGACCATCGAGACCGTGATTGTGGCCCTCGCCAACGTCGACAGTCGACCGCCCCATTCTCGTGCTTTTGTCATTTTGTCGTCCCGCCGCTTCAGGTCTTTGTATTTGCGCGCATTTTGTTCCGAAGACCGGTTCCCACTTTTCGGAACGCGCTCTAGCGCACGCTGACTGATTCATTCGGCGAAGCCGTCGCGACCACCGCCGGCTTGCTCACATCGATCGTGGCTTGGGCGCGCAGGGCGCCGACCCTCACGACAACGGGGCCTTGGTGGGCCGCATCCTCGACCACCAGTTTGACCCAAAGCGTCTTGCCGTCCTTGAAGTATGACGTGCTCGTCGCGCCGCGCAGGGCCGCGAGGCTGTCCTGCTGGACGCCGCCGGCAGCGGCGGCGAAGCCGGGCAGTTCGAGGATCACGAAGGAATCCTTGTCCATTTCCCGCAAGGAAATCGACAGGTTCGTCCTGGCTGTCTCGACCCTCAGCTCCGCTCCACTCGGGACCGTGGTTTCCCCATTGTATTCGTAGCGCTTGCCGTTTCGGCTGAGCATGACCGGATCGGTATTGGCTCTGGCCCCGAAATCGTCGAAGTCGCCGGCGATGCTGAAGCGGCCCATGTCGCCTTTGCAGACGGCCGCCCCCCAGCTCGCCTTGATCTCGCAGCTTCCTTCATCGGAGGCGATGCCATTGTCGATGACGATATAGCTGTTGGGAACGCCGCCGATCGAGCCGTCCTTGTCATGGATCGTCGCGCTCCGGTAGGCGGAACGGCTGCCGAAATCGGACGCCCAGCGGCGTTCGACCGCGGGGAAGCTGACCGGCTTGGCGTTGACGAACTTCACCTTCTCGACCGAGTTCTCCGTGCTCATGCCGAAGCTGGTGAACAACAGGTACGACATCGCGCCCGCATCGCGAACCGCGTTGGGCTGATAGTTCACGAAAGTGGTGTTCACCACGTCGTGGCGATAGTCATAGTATTCGTAGCCACGGATCGGGAAATCGGCCGCTTCTTTCGGCAAGCTGCGGCCGTAGGCGATTTCCGCCGGCGTCCTGGGATTGCCGATATTGGCGCTCTCGCCCACGAACAGCGAGTCGACGACCCG
>CAZTMF010000622.1:0-2157 GCA_964614675.1 uncultured Caulobacteraceae bacterium
GCGTGCTGGAGGAGATGGTCCGCGCCTCGCTCGGGCATCTCGAGGAGCTGCATCCTTCGGCCTGAGCCGAGGTCAGGGCGTGCCGATGGTCCAGGCCACCAGCGGCTCGTTCAGAATGGACCGGCCCGCGTGCATCACCACGATGCGTGCGTCGGCGGATGACGCGCTCACCAGGAAGACGTAGCCGTTGCTCTCGAACCGCATTCGGCCGGCCGCCAAGCGCCCGCCCTTGAGGTCGAGCGACGGCGTGGTCGATTGCTGGGCGCTTCCCGTTTCGACCTTCTTCGCCTTGCCGGTGTCCCTGTAGTCGAAGGTCCGGTACTCGAGGCCGCCGGGGCCGGAGGTGATCTCGACCACGCGTTTGCTCGAGAAGCCCAACAGGCGGGTGCGCTCCAGCCAGCGGCAATTCCATTGCGCGCCGTTGATGCGGATCGAGGTCAAGGTCGGGGTGGTCGCGGCCTTGGGATCGCCGAGCGCGCCGGGGTTGAAGGCGTGCAGGTTCCCGACCTCCTTGCCGCCTGGCTCGCTCAGAGGCCAGTAGATTTGGCCGGCGCCGGGATCTGGGGCGCCGAGCCTGTAGACCTCCGACGGCTCGCCGGAGAGAGGCTGGACGATCCAGAGCCGCTGCCCTTTGAGCGGCAGGCCGACCACGGTCTGGTCGGCTCCGTCCAGCGGCGCACAGATGAACCACACCTGTTGGGGGCCCGTGCGGGTGCGCAGGTAGCTGCGGCTCGCCGCATAGGGCTGGCCGGCCGCGCCGGACGGGACCGTGTCGGCCGCGGCGGCCGCCGCGGTGATCAGGGTCAATGCGCCGACGGCCGGGAGCCATGACGCTCGGCTGCGAGATAGCCTTGCCGCGAGGCCCAAGCGGCGCGAGAACCCCCTCATGTCAAATCCCATCTCCGATCCCCTCACTCCGAACGTCATCGTCGACGATGTCGCTTCCGTGGTGAAGCTGGAATCCACGCCCGAGGGCGTGGCCACCATCACCATCACCCGGCCGCACAGGCGCAATGCCTTCGACGCCCTGACCATCGAGGGCCTGACCGAAGCCTTCGAGACCCTGCACGGCGCCGACCATGTGCGGCTGGTCTTCCTGCGCGGAGCCGGTTCGGCCTTCAGCGCCGGCGGCGACTTCGAATGGACCGCCCAGGCGACCCTGCTGACCGAGGACGACAACCGCGCCGACGCCATGACCCTGGCGATCATGTTCAAGCGCCTGGCCGATATCCCGGCGGTGACCGTCGCCCTGGTGCACGGCCCGGCGTTCGGGGGCGGGGCGGGGCTGGTCGCCTGCTGCGACTACGCCGTGGCGGTGCGCAGCGCCCGCTTCGCCTTTTCGGAGGTCAAGGTCGGGCTGACCCCGTCGGTGGTCGCTCCCTACATCGTCGACGCCATCGGACCCCGGGCCGCCCGGGCCCTGTTCGTCACCGGCCGCGCCTTCGACGCGGAAGAGGCCTTGAGGATCGGCCTGGTGCAGGAGGTGGCCGCCGACGTGGACGGGCTCGAGGCCGCCGCCCGGCGACTGACGCAGGAGGTCATGGCCGCGGGGCCGGAGGCGGTGGTCGAGGCGCGCCGGCTGGTGTCCGAGATCAAGGGCCGACCCATCGACCATGGGCTGATGGAGGAGACGGCGAAGAGCCTGGCCCATCGCCGGGTCAGCGACGAGGTCAAGGAAGGCATCGCGGCCTTCAAGGCCAAGCGCAAGCCTCGCTGGGCGACGCCGGATTGATCACCAGCCTCCTGATCGCCAACCGAGGCGAGATCGCCCGGCGGATCATCCGTACCGCGCGGCGGCTCGGCGTGCGCACCATCGCCGTCTATTCCGAAGCCGACGCCAAGGCTCCGCACGTCCGCGAGGCCGACGCCGCGGTCTGCATCGGCCCAGCCCCGGCGGCGGAGAGCTATCTGCGCGGCGAGGCGATCATCGCCGCGGCCAAAGCCCTGGGCGCCGAGGCGATCCATCCTGGATACGGCTTCCTGTCCGAGAACGCCGCTTTCGCCGAAGCGGTGATGGCCGCGGGCCTGGTCTGGGTCGGCCCGCCGCCGGCCGCGATCCGGGCCATGGGATTGAAGGATGCGGCCAAGGCGCTGGTCGCCGCGGCGGGCGCGCCAGTCACCCCGGGCTATCTTGGTGAAGACCAGTCCCCCGCGCGG
>CAZTMF010000623.1:0-2142 GCA_964614675.1 uncultured Caulobacteraceae bacterium
GCCCAGGATCAGGACCAGGGCGTTCTCGTATGTGAATAGGCCGCGCCGCGGCATGGACGCCCCTCCCGAGGGCTACTGTTCTTGGTTGGCCCCAATTCACCCTATGGCGGGGCGCTTGGGAACCACCGATTTCGACGGGGCCGCGACTTGAGGCGTTTCGACGCCGGGCGGGGCGAGCGGACTTCGGTGTTATGTCCGTAAAATACACTATAGAGTCGACAATAAGAGCATAATGCGGCATTTAACCGCCATTAGGGTTGAGCGCCTCGGCCCCTAGCGGAGATTGAAGTCATGAGCGCGCGCGGCTTGGAGGCGATCCCGGAGAACCGGCGCGAGGTCGTCGCCGAGGCGCTGGCGGCGGTGTGCGGGCCCAGGCTCGATCATCTGCAGCCGATCTCCGGCGGCGCTTCGGGCGCCCTGATCTGCCGCGTGGACGCGGGCGGCCGCCCCTGGCTGCTGCGTCTCGAGGCGATCGACGCCCCGGGCCCACGCGATATCCCACGGGCCTACGCCTGCATGCGGGCGGCCTCCGACGCGGGCATTGCGCCGCGGCTCCACCTGGCCGACGCGGACAAGGGCGTGGCGGTGATGGAGTTCATCCACTCGCGGCCGTTCGCGGACTTCGCGGGCGGGGAGCCGGCGCTCGTCCCGGCGCTGGGCGCGCTGGCGCGCCGGGTGCACGCGATCGAGCCGCCGTTCCCGTCGCCTCGCGCCGATTATCCGACGCTGGTCGACTTCATGATGGGCGCGGTCCGGCGAACCGGCGCGTTCAGGGAAGGCCTGCTCGATCCCCATGCCGAAGGCCTGGCGAGGGTCCGGTCCGCCTATCGCTTCGAGGGGCCGGCGGTCTCCTGTCACAACGACCCCAACCGGATGAACGTCCTCTTCGACGGCGAGCGGCTGTGGCTGGTCGACTGGGAGCTGTCGTTCCGCAACGATCCCCTGATCGACGTCGGCATACTGGCCGACAACTTCGCTCCCACGTCCCCGGCCGCGGAGGCTTTGCTGGCCTCATGGCTCGGCGGCGAGCCGGACCGGGCCCTACGCACGCGCTACGCCCTCGCGCGGCAGCTTTCCCGCGCCTTCTACGCCTGCGCGCTCCTCAGCATCGCCGGCGCGTCCCCGTCCGGGCCCGACGACCTCTCGGCGCCCACGCCGGAGGAATTCACCAAGGCTTTGGCCGCCGGAGACTTGAAGGTCGGCTCGCCGGAGCTGCTGCGCACGCTCGGCAAGATGCAGCTCGCCAGCTTCCTGGCCGGGCTGAACGCGCCGGAGGTGCGGGAGGCGCTCGCCGAGGCGGGAGGCTGCTGACTTGGCCCGACTCCGGCGGGCTGTGTATCAACGGCCCATGACAGACCGTCCCGGCAAGGGTGGGCGCAAGCCGCGGCGTGACAAGCCGCGGGCCGAGCGTGAACCCGTGCAGTTCCGGGCGGGGGCGGAGGAGCTGTGCACCGTCGAGGACGCTGCGCGCCGGCTCAAGCTGCATCCCCGCACCATCCTGCGCTTCATCCACGAGGGCCGGCTCCAGGCCACACGGGTCGGCAAGTCGTTCCGGATCCTGCGCCGGGACCTCGACGCCTTCGCCGGTCTGCCGCCCAGCGCGCAGTCGGCGCGCGAGCCCGCGTCGGTGACCTGCGTCGTCGATATTCCGGGGGTCGGCGAGGATCTGGCCCGGCGATGGGCGATGGTGCTTCCCGCGGCGCTGAACTCGCGGGTGTCGGATCGTCCGGCTGTGCGGGCCGAGATCGCCTATGATCCCGAGCGGAGCCAGCTGAAGATCATCGCGGTGAGCACGCCCGATGTCGTCAGCCACCTGCTGAGGCTGATCCAGCTGCTGATCGACCAGCCGCCAGGGGCTTAGCCGACGGCGAGCTCCTGCTCCTCGGCGCCCTGGGGCGGCGTGGCTGCGACCGTGAGGGTCAGATCGGTCCGCTCCATGATCGCGCTGGAGAAGTCGGGGAAGTGCATCCGCCCGTCCGGGAGGGCCAGGGGCCTGAGGTCGGCGCGGCAGAGGCTGGCGTGGGAGAGCTTGGCGCCCCGGAAGCAGGCCCCCCTGAGGTCCGCGCCTTCAAAGGATGCGCCACGCAGGTCGGCGCCCTCGAAATTGGCGCCCTGCAGCTGGCTGCCGGAGAAGTCGGCCCT
>CAZTMF010000624.1:0-2135 GCA_964614675.1 uncultured Caulobacteraceae bacterium
TGCCGCCGGCCGCCAGGCCCGCGGCGAAGGTCACCGCGTGCTGCTCGGCGATGCCCACGTCGAACATCCGCTCGGGGAACTTCTTCTCGAACAGGTCCAGGCCCGTTCCGGACGGCATGGCGGCGGTGATCGCCACGATCTTGTCGTCGCGCTCGGCGTGCTTCACGAGCTCCTGGGCGAAGACCTTGGTGTAGCTGGGGGCCGCGGCCGGCGCCTTGGCCTGCTGGCCGGTGATCACGTCGAACTTGACCACGCCGTGGTACTTGTCGTCGGCCTTCTCGGCCGGGGCGTAGCCGTGGCCCTTCTGGGTGACGACGTGGACCAGCACCGGCTGGTCGTCGACCTCCTTGGCGTTTTTCAGCACGGCGACCAGGTCGGCCACGTTGTGCCCGTCGATCGGGCCCACGTAGTAGAAGCCCAGCTCCTCGAAGAAGGTGCCGCCGGCGACCATGCCACGGGCGTATTCCTCGGCCTTGCGCGCGGCCTCCTTGATCGGGCGCGGGAAGGCCCCGGCGACCGATTTGCCGAACTTGCGCAGCTGGCGGTAGGCGCCGCCCGAGACCAGCTTGGCCAGATAGGCGCTCATGCCGCCCACCGGCGGGGCGATCGACATGTCGTTGTCGTTGAGGATGACGATCAGCCGCTTGGTGGTCTCGGCGGCGTTGTTCATCGCCTCGTAGGCCATGCCCGCGCTCATGGCGCCGTCGCCGATCACGGCGATGACGCTGGAGTCCTCGCCCTTGCGGTCGCGCGCCACGCAGAAGCCGAGCGCGGCCGAGATCGAGGTCGAGGCATGGGCCGCACCGAAGGGGTCGTAGTCGCTCTCGGCCCGCTTGGTGAAGCCCGAGAGGCCGCCGCCGGTGCGCAGGGTGCGGATGCGGTCCCTGCGGCCGGTCAGGATCTTGTGCGGATAGGCCTGGTGGCCGACGTCCCAGATCAGGATGTCCCGCGGCGTCTCGAACACGTGGTGCAGGGCGACGGTGAGCTCGACAACGCCAAGGCCCGCGCCCAGATGCCCGCCCGTCTTGGAGACGGCGTCGATGGTTTCGGTCCTGAGTTCGTCGGCGAGCTGGCGCAGCTGGGCCACATTCAGGCCGCGCATGTCGGCCGGCGAATGGACGGTATCGAGCAGGGGGGTGTCAGGCATGCGGCGCACAAAGCCTTCCAGAACAAGGTTCTGGCCGGTCTAGCACGAATTGTGTCTTGTCGCGTGCGTCATCGCGCCAGGCCCAGGCGCTGCGGCGCGACCGTCTCCCGGATGCATCATCCGGCTCGGCGAACTTCGGAGACCGGAAACTAGGCCCTCAACTCCATGACGAAATCCACGCAGTCGCGCAGATAGACGGCCCGTTCGCCGAACGGATCGAGGTGGGCCTTGGTCTGGGCGGCGAGCAGGCCCAGGCGCTCGCGTGCGGCAGGGGCGCCCAGCACTGCGACGTAGTTCGCCTTGTCCCGCGCCTTGTCCTTGACGCGGCCGGCAGCCTTGCCTTCGCCGGCCTTGCCGCAGGCCTTGCCCGCCTCGGCGTCCTGCAGGTCTCCGGTGATCTGGTAGGCGAGGCCGAGGTCCTGGGCGAAGCCGATCAGGGCGTGGCGCTCGGCCTCGCTGGCCCGCGCCAGCAGCAGCGGCATCTCGAACGCGCAGGCGATCAGGGCGCCGGTCTTCATCCGCTGCATGCGGGCGATGCCGCCAAAGTCGTCGCGGGGTCCCAGGAATTCGATCATGTGCCCGCCCACCATGCCACGCGCGCCGGCGGCGGCGGCCAGCCGGCGGACCAGCTCGGCGCGCACATTGCCGTCCTCATGGGTGTCGGGATGGGCCAGGATCTCGAAGGCGATGGCCTGCAGGGCGTCGCCGGCGAGGACGGCGGTGGCCTCGTCATAGGCATCCACCACGCTGGCGTGGGTACGGTCGCCGTTGTCGGCGCCCATGCAGGGCAGGTCGTCGTGGACGATCGAATAGGCGTGGATGCACTCCAGCGCGCAGGCGGTGCGCAGCACAGGCCTTTCGTCGAGGTCGAACATCTTCGCCGTCTCAAGCGCGAAGAAGGGCCTGAGCCGCCGGCCGGGCCCCAGAGTCGCATAGCGCATGGCCTCGGTCAGGCGCGCCTCGGGCCCCTCGGCCCTGGGCAGCAGCT
>CAZTMF010000625.1:0-2131 GCA_964614675.1 uncultured Caulobacteraceae bacterium
TCGGCGGCATGGTGCTGCACAAGGGCGGCATCGCCGAGATGCGAACCGGTGAAGGAAAGACCCTGGTCGCCACCCTGCCGGTCTACCTCAACGCCCTGGCCGGGAAGGGCGTGCACGTGGTCACGGTCAACGACTACCTGGCCCAGCGCGACTCCGACTGGATGGGTCAGATCTACCGGTTCCTCGGCATGGAGGTCGGGGTCATCATCCACGGCCTCAGCCAGGGCGAGCGCAACCGCTCCTACGCGGCCGACATCACCTACGGCACCAACAACGAGTTCGGCTTCGACTACCTGCGCGACAACCTCGCCTACGATCCGCGTGAAATGGTCCAGCGCGGCCACCATTTCGCGATCGTCGACGAAGTGGACTCCATCCTGATCGACGAAGCGCGCACCCCGCTGATCATCTCGGGGCCCACAGAGGACCGCTCGGACTTCTACCGCACCATGGACGCCTTGGTGCGCGAGCTCGTGGCGGATTCGGAGACCTACGAGCACGACGAGAAGCAGAAACAGGTGATGCTGACCGAGGTCGGCTCGGAGAAGATCGAGGAGATCCTCGAGCAAGGCGGCCACCTCGCCCCGGATTCCGCCGGCCTCTACGACCCGGCCAACATCTCGGTGGTGCACCACGTCAACCAGGCGATGCGGGCCAACGTGCTCTACCAGCGCGACCGCGACTACATCGTGCGCGACGGCGAGGTGATGCTGATCGACGAGTTCACCGGCCGGATGATGCACGGCCGCCGGCTGTCGGAGGGCCTGCACCAGGCGATCGAGGCCAAGGAGAAGGTCGAGATCCAGCCCGAGAACCAGACCCTCGCCTCGGTGACCATCCAGAACTACTTCCGGCTCTACGAGAAGCTGTCGGGCATGACCGGCACGGCGGCGACCGAGGCGCAGGAGTTCCTCGACATCTACAAGATGGACGTGGTCGAGATCCCCACCAACCGGCCCGTGACCCGGATCGACGACGACGACGAGGTCTATCGGACCGCCGACGAGAAGTACCAGGCGATCATCAAGACCATCGAGGACTGCTATGTCCGCGGCCAGCCGATCCTGGTCGGCACCGTCTCGATCGAGAAGTCCGAGCACCTGTCGGAGCTTCTGAAGAAGCACAAGTACGAGATCGACGGGAAGAAGCGCACGGGTGTCCCGCACAACGTGCTGAACGCCCGCTACCACGAGCAGGAAGCCTATATCGTCGCCGACGCGGGCGTGCCGCACGCGGTGACTATCGCCACCAACATGGCCGGCCGCGGCACCGACATCCAGCTGGGCGGCAACATCGACATGAAGATCGAGCGCTGGCGCCACGAGCAACGGGCGCTGGGCGTCGAGGTCACCCCAGAGGACGCTCTGCAGCAGCGGAGCGAGGTCGAGGACGAGGTCAAGGACCTGAAGGCCCAGGCGCTCGCCGCCGGGGGGCTCTATGTGCTGGGCACCGAGCGGCACGAGAGCCGGCGCATCGACAACCAGCTGAGAGGCCGGACCGGCCGCCAGGGCGACCCGGGCCACTCCAAGTTCTTCCTGTCGTGCGAGGACGACCTCCTGCGCATCTTCGCTGGCGAGCGGCTGGACGCGATCATGCGCACCTTCGGCGTGGCCGAAGGCGAGGCCATCACCCACCGCTGGCTGAACTCGGCCATCGCCACCGCGCAGAAGAAGGTCGAGGCGCGCAACTACGATATCCGCAAGAACGTCCTGAAGTACGACGACGTCGTGAACGACCAGCGCAAGGCCATCTTCGAGCAGCGCCAGGAGTTCATGGACGCCAGCGACCTCTCGGACGTCGTCAACGAGATGCGCCGCGAGACCATCGGCGACATCGTCGAGCGCCACCTGCCTCCCAAGGCCTATGCCGAGCAGTGGGATGTCGAGGGCCTGAACGAGCGGGTGAAGGATCTCCTCGGGATGGAGTTGCCCATCCCTGAGTGGGCCGCCGAGGAAGGCATCGGCAACGAGGAGATCGAGCAGCGCATCCGCGAGGCGGCCGACGCGCGCTACGCCGAGCGCGAGACCCAGATCACCCCCGAGCACACCCGGGGGCTGGAGAAGAACATCCTGCTGCAGATGATGGACCTGCAGTGGCGCGAGCACCTGATGCACCTCGACCACCTGAGGAA
>CAZTMF010000626.1:0-2127 GCA_964614675.1 uncultured Caulobacteraceae bacterium
ACGGTCCCGCCCTTGCGCTTGGCGATCGCGTCGGCGACCCCCGTGCTCAGCTGATCGGCGGGGTCTTGCAGCTCGATGCGCTGCGCCAGCTCGTCGCCGTTCGTGGACCAGGCGACATCGCTCTTGGAGGGGCCGGCGAGAAATCCGAACCTGGGGGCCGGCGCCGTGTTGTGTGCGACGACCGGCCCAGCGGGAGCCGAAGATTGGGCCTCGGCGAAGATCGGGCAGAGCGCCATCGCGACGCTTGCGAATACAACCGTTCTTAGCTGGTCCATCGCGTCCCCCCGTTCGAAATGGTCAGCGAGGGTTGTACGTCCTTCTGGCGAAGTCAACGACAGGCGCCCCGAACTCCGCGGGGCCTACGTCCGGTCGCGGTCGCGACCCCAGTTGGGCTCGGCGCTTTCCTGGCCCAGCGCGATGACGCCGCGGCGGATCTCGCGGGTGCGGGTGAACAGCTCTTCCAGCTTGTCGGCCTCGCCCCAGCGGATGGCGCGCGACAGCGCCTGCAGGTCCTCGGTGAAGCGGGCCAGGATCTCCAGCACCGCGTCCTTGTTGAGCACGAAGACGTCACGCCACATCACCGGATCGGAGGCCGCGATGCGAGTGAAGTCGCGGAAGCCGCCGGCGGAGTACTTCATCACCTCGGCCTGGGTGACCTCCTCGAGGTCGGCGGCGGTGCCGACGATGTTGTAGGCGATCAGGTGGGGCAGGTGGGATGTCACGGCCAGCACCAGGTCGTGGTGGCGCTCGTCCATCAGCTCGACCCTGGCGCCGATGCCCTCCCAGAAGGCGGCGAGGCGCTTCACCGCCTCCTCGTATCCAGGCTGATCGGACTGTTGCGGCGTCAGGATGGTCCACCGGCCGTGGAACAGCTCGGGAAAGCCGGCGTCAGGGCCGGAGAACTCGGTGCCGGCGATCGGGTGGCCGGGCACGACGAAGACGCCGGGCGGTGCGGCGGCGGCCAAGGCCTGGCCGACCGGGCCCTTCACCGAGCCGACATCGGTCAGGGTGGCGCCGGGCTTCAGCCCCGGGGCGCAGGCCTCGGCGGCCGAGGCGATGGCGCCTGGCGGCGGGGCCAGGATCACGAGGTCGGCGTCCTTGACCGCCTCGACCGGATCGGCGGTCACCACGTCGGCGATGCCCAGCTCCGCCACGCGCTCCCGCACCTGGGCGCTCAGGTCGAACACCGCGACCTGGCCGGCCATGCCGTGGGCGCGCGCGGCCCTGACGATCGAGGAGCCGATCAGGCCGCAGCCGAGCACGGCGATCTTGTCGTAGATGGGAGTGGTCATGGTCAGCGGCCGACGAACTCGGCGAGCGCCTCGACCAGCGCCCGGTTGTGCTCTTCCAGGCCGATGGTGATGCGCAGGTGGTCGGGCAGGCCGTAGTTGGCCACGCCCCGCACGATCAGGCCGCGTCGGGCGAGGAAGGCCTCGGCCTCGCCTGCGGTCCGGCCCGGCTTCGCCGGAAAGCCCACCAGCACGAAATTGGCCTGGGAGGGCACGACGTCCAGGCCCATGCCGCCCAGCTGTTGCTCGAGCCACGGCCGCCAGCGCACGACCAGCTCGACCGAGCGGCGCTTGAAGTCCTCATCGTGCAGGGCCGCGATGGCGGCTTCCTGGGCGGCGATGGACGTGTTGAAGGGCGGGCGGATGCGGTCGACCGCATCGGCGATGTGCGCGGGGCAGTAGCCCCAGCCGACCCTCAGGGCCGCCAGGCCGTAGATCTTGGAGAAGGTGCGCGTGACCACGACATTCTCCGCCGACCGCGCCATGGCCAGGCCGTCATCGAACTCGGGCTCGTCGGCGAACTCCGCATAGGCGGCGTCGACCACGAGCAGCACGTCGGGCGCCAGCCCCTGGTGCAGAGATGTCAGCTCCGCCCGCGTGAGGAAGGTGCCGGTCGGATTGGCGGGCTGGGTGACGAAAACGATGCGCGTGCGCTCGTCGACCTGCTTCAGCATCTCCTCGACGGAGATGCGGTGGTTGGGCTCGGGCGCCATGCGAACCTCGCCCTGGCAGGCGCGCGCGCCGATGGAATAGGCGCCGAAGCCGTACTGGCCCATGACGATATTGTCGCCGGGCTCCAGGAACACCTGGTTCAAGAGGTGCAGCACCTCGTCGGTGC
>CAZTMF010000627.1:0-2126 GCA_964614675.1 uncultured Caulobacteraceae bacterium
CAAGGGAGCCCTGCGTGGACAAGCTGAGCCGCCTCTCCTTCGACCAGGTGTTCGAGGCCGCCGCCTCGACGACTCCTTCGCCCGGCGGCGGGGCGGTGATGGGGCTCTGCGGCATGATGGGCGTGGCCCTGCTGCTCAAGGCGGTGCGGATCACCTTGAAGCGGCGACCCGAGGATCAGATCCTTCAGGCCGCCGAGCCGGCGTTCGTGACCCTGGCCCGGCGCTTCGCCGAAGACGCCGACGCGGACGCTTCCAGCTTCGACGCCTACATGGCCGCCGGCCGCCTGCCGCACGCCACCGAGGCCGAGGCGGCGCTCCGCTCGGGCAAGTTGACCCATGCGGCGCTGGACTCCATCGAGGTCGCCGTCACCGCCCTGGAGCATGCGGCCGAGGCCATCACCCTGGCCAAGAGCCTGGCGGAGCGGCTGTCGCCGCGCATGGCCCCCGACCTCGCCGGCGGCCTGGCCCTTCTGGAGGCGGTCCGCGCCAATGCGGTGGACAACGCCAGGGACAGCCTGGACCGCACCGAGGACTGCCCGCGAAGGGAAGAGCTGGGGGCGACGCTGGGCAAGCTGATCGCCGCGACGGCGGGGGCGGTGGAGCGGGTCTAGCTCCGTGACTTCAAGCCGAGGTGGTCTCGGTCCTGGGACCCACGTCCAGGGAAACGTCCAGGCTGCAGATCAGTCCGCCGGACGCCCAGTCGAGCCGGGTCCTGCCCGCGCCGTTCGCGAAAGCCCGTTCCAGGACCTTCAGCCCGGTCCCCCGCCGCGCTGGCTTCGACACGGCGGGCCCGCCGCGCTCTTCCCATTTCACGGTCAGGACCCCGTCCTTGCGGGACCAGGTCACGCTGACCTCGCCGGTCTCGTTGCTCAGGGCGCCGTATTTCACTGCATTGGTCGCCAGTTCGTGCAGCGCCAGCGCCATGCCCTGGGCGGATGCGGCGCTCAGGGCGACGTTCTCGCCCGAGGCGGTGATCCGCTGCGTCGAACCGAGGCCGAAGGGCGTCAGCTCCTCGGTCACCAGCCGGTCCAGATCGGCGCCATTCCAGCGGGTCTCCGACATCAGCTTGTGCGCCTTGGCCAGGGCGTGCAGGCGGCCCTCGATCACCCGCTTGAGTTCCGCCGCGGAGCCGGCGTTGCTGAGCGAGACCAGGCCCTGGATCACCGCCATCAGGTTGTTGGCTCTGTGGTCGACCTCGTGGACCAGGAGCTGGAGCCGCGCCGCCGATTCCTGGTGCGCTTCCTCGCGAGCACGGGCCGCCGTCTTCTCCGCCTCGGCCGCCTGGCGGGCGATAACCCGATACCGGCTGGCGATTACGACCAGCACCAGGCTGATCAGGAAGGTGATGGTCAGCCGCTCGGCCGCCGACATCAGCCCCAGCGCCGTAATCCGAAGTCCGGGGAGGTAGAGCTGCCAGGCGGCCAGCTCGAACCCGACCAAGGTCACCAGGCCGCCGAGCCAGCCGGTCTGCAGCGTCGAAATGAGCACGGCCGGAAACACGAAGGCCAGCGGCGGTCCGCTGGGGATGAACGGACCCACCATGGCCCGCGCCAGGGTGGCGACGGCGGCCCAGCCCAGCCCAATCAGGACGGTCCTGATCCGGGCCTTTGTGGGAATCGGATCGGTCAGCAGGGCCACTCCGATCAGGCCTTGAGGCTCTTCAGCCGGTAGAGCGCTTCGAGCGCCTCGCGCGGGCTCATGCCGTCCACGTCCATCTCGGCCAGGGCGTCCTCGACGGCGCTGGGCGCGGCCTCGGCGACCGACGTGGGCGCGATGGGCGCGAACAGGGGCAGATCCTCCAGCCGCGTGGGGGAGGAGGTCTGGGTCTCCAGGCGCTCCAGCACCTCGCGGGCGCGGGCGACCACGGCGGCCGGCACGCCGGCGAGCTTGGCCACCTGGACGCCATAGGAGCGGTCGGCCGGTCCGGGGCGGGCCTCGTGCAGGAAGACGAGGTCGCCATTCCATTCCTTGGCGCGGAGCGACAGGTTGCACACGTGCGCCAGCCGGCCCTCCAGACGGGCCAGCTCGTGATAGTGCGTGGCGAAGAGCGCCCGGCAGCGGTTGGTCTCGTGCAGGGCCTCGGCGCAGGCCCAGGCGATGGCCAGGCCGTCGTAGGTGGCGGTGCC
>CAZTMF010000628.1:0-2122 GCA_964614675.1 uncultured Caulobacteraceae bacterium
GCGACGCTGAGGTACTGGGCCGGCATCAGCACCTGGCCGGTGGCGTCCCGGAGCCTGGAGAAGCTCTCGTAGAAGACCGTGCGGCGCTGCGGCAGGGTGACGACCGGCTGGAGATAGAGGTCCACCCGGTTTTCCGACAGGGCCTCTCGAATGGTGTTGAGCAGCACGCCGGCCTGGGCCGGCGGACGGCGGAAGGTCTGCGGGCGGTTGTCCCCGACCGGCTCCTCGTGATGGAACCCGCCCGCCAGACGCTCGTCGAGGCTGACGCTCATGCGGTGGATCAGGTCCTCGAGCATCCTGACCTCGAAGGTCAGCTCCTCCGAGCGACGGACCGCCTTCTCCTGCACGGCCTCAGCCAGCACGGCGAGGCTGTCGTTGATCTGCTCCAGCTGGTCGGCGACCGACAGGTGGGCCTGCTTCAGCACTTCGAAATCACGCTGCAGCTGCTTGTGGTCGAGCGAGCGGCCCACCACCCCCTGCAGGGAAAGGGCGAGGCCGAGCCCAGCCGTCAGGGCCGCGGCCCCGGCCACCCAGCCGCCAGCCATCCGCCACATCAGGAGGGCGATGGTGACCGCCAGGCAGATTGAGGCGCCTCCAAGAAGCGCCATGGTGAGCTTGCGCATGGGCCCGCCGGATCGAATCGTTAGGAAGTATCCGTCGGTCCGCTCCCGCCGTCGAACGGTAAAGATCGTCGCAGCCGCGCTATGCTGTCCGCGCCGACGGAGTCCTCCATGCCAGCCATCGACGAGACCCATGACCCAAAGCTTCGGAGCTGGATCGAAAGCGCCAATGCGCCGGGCGCGGATTTTCCGGTCCAGAACCTGCCGTTTGGCGTCTTCCAGGCGGTGGGAGGGCCGGCGCGGGTCGGCGTGGCCGTCGGCGATCTGATCCTGGATGTCGCCGGCGCCGCGGACCTGCTCGATGGCCCGGCCCGGGAGGCGGCCGAGGCCTGCCGCTCGGACCGGCTCAATGGACTGATGGCGCTGGGCCGGGACGCCTCGCGCGAGCTGCGCCGGGGGCTGAGCCGGCTGCTGTCGGATCCGTCCCAGCGGAGCGAGGCCACCCCCCACCTCGTCCCCCAGGCAGGCGTGCGGCTGGTGCTTCCGGTCGAGGTCGGCGACTACACCGACTTCTACGCCTCGATCTTCCATGCCACGAACGTCGGACGGCTGTTCCGGCCCGACAATCCGCTGCTGCCCAACTACAAGTGGATGCCGATCGCCTATCACGGCCGCGCCTCGTCGATCGTGGCCAGCGGCGCGCCGGTGCGTCGTCCGAGCGGCCAGGTGCTGCCGCCCGGCGAGAGCCAACCCGTGATGCGGCCCTCGCGCAGCCTCGACTACGAGCTCGAACTCGGAGTCTACATCGGAGCCGCGTCCGAACCCGGCCAGCCGATCCCCATCACCGAGGCCCCCGGGCACATCTTCGGCGTCTGCCTGCTGAACGACTGGTCCGCCCGTGACATCCAGGCCTGGGAATACCAGCCGCTGGGCCCGTTCCTCTCCAAGAACTTCGCCACCACCGTCTCGCCCTGGGTGGTCACCGCCGAGGCGCTCGAACCCTTCCGCCGGGCTCCGAGGGTGCGGCCCGAGGGTGACCCCCAGCCCCTGGCCCATCTGAACTCGCCGATGGACCAGGCCGAAGGCGGCTATGGGATCGGGATGGAGGCCTGGCTTTCGAGCGCGAAGATGCGCGCCCAGGGCATTGACCCCATGCAGATTTCGGCTGCGGACGCCTCGGACCTCTACTGGACCGTCGGCCAGATGATCGCCCACCACACGTCCGGCGGCTGCGCGCTGCGCACTGGCGACCTTCTGGGTTCAGGCACAGTCTCCGGCCCCGACCGCAAGACAGCCGGGTGTATGCTGGAGATCACCGCCCGCGGCGCCGAGCCCGTGAGCCTGCCCGGCGGCGAAACCCGACGCTTCCTGGAGGACGGAGACGAGGTGGTCCTCAAGGCCCGCTGCGAGCGGGAGGACTTCGTCGGCATCGGCCTCGGGGAATGCCGGGGGGTGGTGACGCCGGCGCAGGATTGAGGCCCGCCCTTACCGGCTTGATTCCCCAAACGAAAAGGGGCCCGGCGAACCGGGCCCCTTCCCTTACTCTGAGACGCTTCGATCTG
>CAZTMF010000629.1:0-2120 GCA_964614675.1 uncultured Caulobacteraceae bacterium
TGAAGGACATGTTCATCTCGGGCGGCGAGAACGTCTATCCGACCGAGATCGAGGCGGTGATCGCAGAGCTCGACGTCGTCTCCGAGGCTGCGGTGATCGCCGTGCCCGACCCCCAGTGGGGCGAGGCGGGCCTGGCCTATGTGGTCCCCGTGCCGGGCGCCAGGGTCACGCCCGAGCAGGTGATCGAGCACGTCCGCTCCCGGCTGGCCCGCTACAAGGCCCCCAAGCGCGTGATCGTGACCGATCGTCTGCCGCGCACCGCCTCGGGCAAGCTGCAGAAGAACCTCCTGCGCGAGCGGGCCATCAAGGAGCTCCAGGGCCAGCGGGCGGACTGAGCCCGCTGTTCCTCCCCCCGGTTGCGGCCGCCGACACACTGTAACCCTGAGGCCGGGTCCGGGCCCCGCTTAGGTCGAGATCCTCGTCTAGCCGATCGGGTGAAACATCTCGGGAGGCGGGTGTGAAATCCTGGATCGGCGCCTTTGGATCGTGCGTGTTCTGGTCCGCCATCGCGCTTGCCCAACCGGGCGGCGGGGGACCGTTTCCGCCCCCCGACGGCCTCGGCGACGCCGCAGGGCAGCTGTTCATAAGTCCGTTCGGCGAGCCCTTCAGGGCGCCGCGGGGCGATCCGTATCCGGTTGCGGCGTGGTTCGCGGGGGCGGACGCCAATCACGACGGCGCATTGGACCTCGCCGAGTTCCGCGCCGACGCGGCGCGCTTCTTCGCAGTGCTCGACCGCGATCAGGATGGGGTCGTAGATGGGCCCGAAATCAGTTTCTACGAACATCGCCTCGTCCCTGAGATTCTGGGCGGCGAGCGCTTCGGCGACAATTCACGGACGGCGCGGCTGGCGCTGGTTCAGTTCGGCGGCGGCGGCGGCGGCGGCGGCGGCGGCATGGGCGGCCCGGGGGGCGGAATGGGCGGTCCCGGTGGCGGTCCTGGCGGCGGCCCGGGCCGTGGACCGCCGCCATCCGGCGGGGCTCCGCCCTTCATGGGCCCCCCGCGACCCCAGGGCGCGGCGCCTTACGGGCTGCTGGGCGAGCCGGAGTCGGTCACCGCGGCCGACGAGAATTTCAACGGCCGGATCACCAAGGCCGAATTCGAGCACGCCGCCGACCGCAAGTTCCGTCTGCTCGACAGCGATGGCGACAGGCGGATCACCCTGCAGGAGCTGCCGCTCACGGCAGTCCAGCGCATGAACGCCCATCCCCCCAAACGGCGCGGGGATAGGCCCGGGCCGGGCGCGCCGCCCTGGCCGGGGACATGATCGCCCCCGCTCCATTTCATTGCGTTAGCAGGACGACACGTTCGGCCGCCAGGGTGACAGCGGTCGCAACACTCCGCCCCACATCCGCCGACTAGTCGGCCCTAGATCGCGGCGCGGCCGGGGCGTCGCAGGGTCCGAGGGGCGGTTCTCATGGAGTCATCTGCAGCCAGTCCGCGCGCCCGGGCGCCGGAGGCGAGGGCGTGACGCCCCAAGGGCGGGTCCTGATGTGGCCCGAGGGCATCCGGCGGTTCTGCGCCGGAACCTCAGCGCCCCGGGCTGGCCTGGCGACAGGCCGTCGGGAAGCGGCGGAAGGCGTCCGGGTCGGCGGGAGCGGCGGCGGGGTCGTCGGTTTCTGCGGCGCGCCGGGAAATCTCAGGGAGACTTAGCTTTGAGCCGCGTGGGCGGCCAAACGGGGCGCTTCGTCGCCCCGCAGTGACAGGAAAACAAACAGCCGCTGAGGGGGGCTACATGCGTTTCGTCCAATCGTACGCACCGAATTCGACCACGAGAGCGCTTCGTCTCGGCGGCGCAAGCGCGGCCGCCATGACGATCGCCCTGCTGGGCGCCGGCGGCGCCTGGGCCCAGGACAACAGCGCCGCCAAGAGCGCCGACCAGGGCGCTCAAGTGCAGGAGGTGATCGTCACCGGCTCGCGCATCCAGCGCTCGACCTTCACCTCGCCGAATCCCGTGACGGTGATCAACGAAGCGGAAATCCAGAAGCTCAACCTGACCAACGCCGGCGACATCGTCGCCCAGCTGCCGCAGAACTCGAACTTCTTCGCCGGCAACAACGTGGGTCTTGGCAACTTCAACGTCGGCGCCCAGCTGGTGAACCTGCGCGGCCTGAACCCCTTCT
>CAZTMF010000630.1:0-2118 GCA_964614675.1 uncultured Caulobacteraceae bacterium
GCCTCTACAAGGCCATGCGCCTGCAGGACGCCTATGAGCAGGTGGCGGCGGCGGGCCTCTTCGTGCTGGTGGGCCAGCAGTCCTTCATCAACATCGCCGTGAACCTGAAGATGATCCCGACCAAGGGCATGACCCTGCCGTTCATCTCCTACGGCGGCTCCTCCATGCTGGCGATGGGACTGACCCTGGGCTTCGCCATGGCCCTGACCCGCCGCCGGCCCGGCGCCTATTCCAACGCGCCTGTAGTGGCGCCCGCCGGCCAGTTCGCATGATGTCAAAGCTAGCCGTCGTGGCCGCCGGCGGATCGGGCGGCCATTTGTTTCCCGCCGAGGCCTTGGCCGAGGCCCTGACCGCGCGCGGCTGGCGCATCGTCCTGGCCACCGATTCCAGAGGCGCCCGCTTTGCCGACGGCTTCCCGGCCGAGGAGCGGATCGGCCTCTCGGCCGCGACCTTCAAGGGCGGCGACCCCGTGGGCATGCTCCGCGCCGGCCTGACCATCGGCCAGGGCGTGCTGCAGGCCCGCTCGGCGTTCCAGCGGCTGAAGCCGTCCGTGGTCGTGGGCTTCGGCGGCTATCCCTCGTTGCCGGCCATGCTCGCCGCCTTCACTCTGGGAATTCCGACCATCATCCACGAACAGAACGCGGTGATGGGGCGGGCCAACAAGTTCCTGGCCCCGCGCGCCAGCGCCGTCGCCTGCGCCTTCCCGACCCTGAAGAAAGCGCCCGCCTCCGTCGCCGGACGGGCGGTGGTGGTGGGCAACCCCATCCGGCCGCACGTGCGGGCCCTGGCCGACCAGGCCTACAAGCGCCCGGCCAAGACCATCCATCTGCTGATCACCGGCGGCAGCCAGGGCGCGCGCCTGCTTTCGGAGCTGCCGCCCACGGCCATCCAGCTGCTGCCCGAGGCCCTTCGGGCCCGGCTCAAGGTCCACCAGCAGACCCGCGTCGAATCCATCGAGACGGCCCGCCAGGCCTATGCGGAGGCCCTGGTCGACGCCGAGATCGCCCCCTTCTTCCGCGACATGGCGAGCCGGCTCTCCCAGGCGCATCTGGTGATCGGCCGCGCCGGCGCCTCGACCTGCTGCGAGATCGCCGTGGCCGGCAAGCCCGCGATCCTGGTCCCCCTGAAGGTCGCCCTCGACGACGACCAGGGTCAGAACGCCCGGCTCCTGGCCGACGCCGGGGCCGCGGAGATCATCTCCGAGGACGATCTGACGCCAGACTCCCTGGCCTCGACGCTCCAGCGGCTGTTCGAGCATCCGGCCGAGCTGGCGAGGATGGCCGCGGCCGCGCGCTCGGTCGCCGTCCCCGACGCCGCCGAGAAGCTGGCCGATCTCGTGGAGCGGACCGCGGCCTGACCGCGGCGAAGCTGCGCCTTGCACCCCAACCCTCTCTGGCCTAAGCGCCGCCCATGACCGCCTCGAACCCGGCCATCGTCGACAACACCTTCGTGTCGCCCCGCGCGTGCGGACCGTGCAGCTTCTGCTGCTTCATCGCCGACCTCCCGCAGCTCGATAAGCCCGCCCACGCCTGGTGCCGGCACAACGCGCCCGGCGGAGGCTGCTCGATCCACCAGACGCGTCCGGACATCTGTCGCAATTTCCAGTGCATCTGGACCTTCGCCGCGCTGCTGGACGACCGGTGGCGGCCCGACAACTGCCGGTTCATGCTGCGCTCGGGCCCGGCCGAAGAGCTGGTGATCGAGGTCGATCCCGAGGTTCCCGACGCCTGGAAGCGGGAGCCCTTCTACGGCCAGATCAAGGCCTGGTCGACGCGAGTGGCGCCGCCGATCCGGCCGGTCCTCGTCCGCTCGTCAGGGCATGTCTATGTGGTCTTCCCCGAGGGTGAGGTCGATCTCGGTCCCGAGCAGCCCTACACCCCGGTCCAGTCCGGTTACGTCTATCGGGACGGACGCAACCAGCCCTACGCCCACTACGGGACCGACCCGGATCCGCCGCCGGCGCCTTCGGCCGAGCACTGATGGGCCGTCCGCGTCCCCCCGTTCCCTTCGACATCGGCCCGATCCACTTCGTCGGCATCGGCGGCGCCGGCATGAGCGCCTACGCCGAGATCATGCTGGCCCTGGGTTATGTGGTGCAGGGCTCCGACGCCAAGGCCT
>CAZTMF010000631.1:0-2105 GCA_964614675.1 uncultured Caulobacteraceae bacterium
TCGCCGCCCTGGAGCGCTTCCGCGCCTGGTACGGCGCCCGCCCGGATCGCTATGTCCTGGCCAGGTCGGCCGCCGACATCCGCGCCGCCAAGGCGGCCGGCAAGCTCGCCGTCCTCTTCGACATCGAGGGCATGAACGCCCTGGGCGGGCGGCCCGAGCGCGTCGCGGACTACTACGGACTGGGCGTGCGCTGGATGCTGATCGCCTACAACCACGCCAATCCCGCCGGCGGCGGCTGCCTCGACGACGATGCGGGCCTGACCGAGCTCGGCCGGGCGGCCATCGCCGAGATGGAGCGGGTCGGCATGCTGCTCTGCTGTTCCCACACCGGCTGGCGCACGGCGATGGAGGCGATCGAGGTCTCGCGGGCGCCAGTGATCCTGTCGCACTCCAACGCCGACGCCCTCTGGCCGCATCCGCGCAATGCGCCCGACGAGTTGATGACCGCCTGCGCCCGCACCGGCGGGGTGGTGGGGATCAACGGCATCGGCCCGTTCCTGGGCGCGGAGAGCGCGAGCGCCCAAGCCATGGTCCGCCACATCGAGTACGCCCTCGCCCTGGTCGGCGAGGACCACGTCTCCATCGGCCTCGACTACAGCTTCGACCAAGCCTCCACCCGCGCCTATCTCGAGCGGATGAGCCAGGACGCCCGCCGCAAGCTGAAGCTCGAGGGCGAGCTCAGCATGGCGCCGCCGGAGACCTTTCCCGAGCTCGCCCAGCTGATGCTGGATCGGGGCCACCAGCCGGCCGTGGTGCGCAAGGTGCTGGGCGAGAACCTGATGCGTCTGGCCGAGCAGGTCTGGCGCTAAGTCCGCCACCCGAGGGAGACCGCCGTCACCGACGGGACCTGGCGGAGCCGCCGGGCGAGATGCTCCATCCGCTGAAACCCCAGCCCCTCGATTTCAAGCCGTGCGGCGAAACAGGCGTCGGTCCGGCTGAAGCGGACTTCGATCAGGTGGCCTTGCTGGACCGCGAGCGTCCCCAGCACCCGCAGCAGCGTCTCCGCCGTGGGCTCCGGTTCGATCCCCTCGACCAGCAGGATGTGACGACCGCCAGGATCGTCGGTCGCGCCAGGGGCCAGTTCGGCCGGTCGCGTTTCGCAAGACAGGGAGGTCATGGTCGGTCTCTCGCGGCGTTCGGCTCCCTCGGCGCAAAATGAAAAACCCCGCGCCTGAGAGGAGCGGGGTCTGGGCTTTCGATCAGGATGATCAGATCGTGAGTTATTGCCCCGCTGGCGGATGTCGGCCGCTGATAATGATCATCATCGGGGTTTCGGCGCGCACGGTTTCGCTTGTCGCCCGGGGGGCGAGAAGGTCACCGAGGTCGCCGACGAGGAGGATCATTGGGGCGCGAAAGTCCAAACGGAGCCGGAATGGGTTAGCAGGCGGGCGCCTAGGGCGCAATGCTTCCGCCAGTCGGGCCGTAGCGGTAGCGCGGCAGGATCAGGAAGGTCGCGGTTGAAATCGACGCACCGACGAGGAGCATCACGAAGGCGCCCTGGTAGCTGTGGGTCCGGTCGTAGATCAGGCCGATCAGGAAAGGCGCTGGCGCGGTCAGGAACATCGAGATCGAGGTGAAGGTCCCGAGGATGCCTGCGAAGCCCTTGAGTCCGAAGTAGCGGGTGAAGAAGTAGTTACGCATGGGCTGCTGGGAGCCGCCGCCGAAGCCCGCCAGGACGATGCCCAGATAGAGCGGCCAGGGACCGGTCGCCGCCGAGGCGCGGCTGACCAGGAAGATCCCGGCCAGGAACAGCGAAAGGTAGGCCGCGGCGACCTTGGGCGTATGGATCCTGTCGATGACGACGCCCGCGGTCAGCTGGCCGGTGACATTGGCCATGGCCATCAGGCTGATGGCGTTGACCGCGGCAGATAGCGAAAGCCCGCTCGCCTGCATCATGCTGACCAAGTGCGGGACCAGTCCGTAGACCACCAGCCCCCCTCCGGCGTTGGCCAGGGTCATCAGCCAGAAGGCGGGATGCTTCAGCGCCTCGCCCAGGGTCTCGCCTTCGACCAGGGCCGGATTGGGCGCCTCGCCGTCGGCCGGCTCGGGATCCTTCAGCCAGGCGACCAGGACCGGCATCGCCAGGAACAGCTTGATCCCGGCCA
>CAZTMF010000632.1:0-2104 GCA_964614675.1 uncultured Caulobacteraceae bacterium
TCATCAGGCCGTTGATCATGCCGCCCCAGGACGGCATCCACAGCATGATCGAGAAAGTCATGCCCAGCGTCTGGGCCCACTGCGGCAGCGCCGTGTAGTGCAGGTGGTGCGGGCCGGCCCAGATGTAGATGAAGATCAGCGCCCAGAAGTGGACGATCGAGAGCCGGTAGGAATAGATCGGCCGCTCGGCGCGCTTGGGCACGAAGTAATACATCATGCCGAGGAAGCCGGCGGTCAGGAAGAAGCCGACCGCGTTGTGGCCGTACCACCACTGCAGCAGCGCGTCCTGGACCCCGGAAAAGGCCGAGTAGCTCTTCGAGGAGAGCAGGCTCACCGGCATCGACAGGTTGTTGACGATGTGCAGGACCGCGATGGTGACGATGAAGGCCAGGTAGAACCAGTTGGCCACGTAGATGTGCGGTTCGCGGCGCTTCCAGATCGTGCCCAGGAAGGTCACGAGATAGGCGACCCAGACCAGGGTAAGCCAGATATCCTGGAACCACTCCGGCTCGGCGTACTCGCGGGATTCGGTGATCCCCATGAGATAGCCGGACGCCGCCGAGACGATGAAGAGCTGGTAGCCCCAGAAGACGAACCAGGGCAACAATCCGCCGAATAGGCGCGCCTTGCAGGTGCGCTGGACCACCCAGAAGGACGTCGCGATCAAGGCGTTGCCGCCGAACGCGAAGATGACGCCTGAGGTGTGCACCGGCCGCAGCCGGCCGAAATTCAGCCAGGGCAAATCCGGAAAGTAGAACAGCCGCGGCCAGGAGAGCTGCGAGGCCAGCAGCACGCCCGCCAGCATCCCCACGATCGCCCAGAACATGGTGGCGATGACGCCGGCCTTGACCACGCCGTCCTGGTACTTGTCGGGCTCGGACCGGGTCTGGCCGTTGGCCAGGCGGAAGGTGATTACCGCCAGGCCCAACAGGAAGGCGCCGATGAAGATGTATCCCTGGGCGCGGAACAGCGGGTCCTGGGTCAGGGCGGCCGCGAACAACGAGCCAAGGAAGCCCACGCCCAGCAGCACGGCCGCGACCGTGAGCTCGAAGGTGTTGTCGTTATTCTTGGACGCGATCGCCGCCATCCCCTCCTCCGCCCCATGGGAAGCACCGACGTCGACATTGGAGGACGGGGTGCGGACCGGCGCTGGGGTGTGCCGGCCCGCAAAGCCTGTTTGGCCGGGTCGGGCGCGCCGCGCTTTGATCTGGCTCAAGGCGCCGGGTCGAAGCGGGGCCGAGGGTCGCGATGCAGCCTGCGAAGGCTTGCGCCAGGAGGCCTTCATGCGCGCCCGGACTCTCTCCCGCCCCGCTCTCGACGCCCGCTTGCCATGGGCGGCGGCGGTCATGGCCGGGGCGGGCGCTCTCATTCTCCAGGCGATGGCGCCCCTGACGCCGGCCGTGCTGAGGTTCGGCGCGATCTGCTCGGGCCATCCCGCCTTCGCCCCGCACTGCCCGGCCTGCTACGCCGCAGCGGCGATCGCGGCGGGCGCGGTCGGACTGACAGTCTCAGCTTTTCCGGGCGCGCGCCCAGGTCGCAGACGCTAACGATCGTTGGCGGTCAGCGCGGCGCGGATGCGCGTACTAAGTTCCTCGCCCATCAGCGGCTTCTCGATCAAGGGCGCGCCAGCCGCCTCGCTGTCACGCCGGCACTGAGCCGACGGGTTGCTCGCGATCACGATGGCGGGGCAGCCCATGCCGCGCCGCCGCAGGACCTTTAGCACCGCCAGTCCCGTGGTTCCCTGGAGCGCATAGTCCAACACGATGCAATCGGCATCGAGCAGTTCGGCGCAATCGCTGGCCTCTTCGGCATTCAGGAACGGACGGACGGCATAGCCTTCGGCCTGAAGGGCGAACTCCAGCGAGTGGAGCACGGCAGGATCGTCCTCGACGATGCCGATCAGCAGCTTTGGCTTGGAAGCGGGGTCACCCATCGGCCCTTGCTGCCTGTCCCCGAGGGCGGAGGCATTGATCCAGCGCAAGCGAACGCCCAAGCTAGTCCTGGAGATTCCCGGCCAGGAGGGCCATGCGGACTAGGTCGGCGAACGCCGGCGCGCCCATCTTGGCCATCAGCTTCGCCCGGTAGACCTCGACAGTGCGGGGGC